>NZ_JMCB01000004.1:300000-540313 GCF_000737315.1 Hyalangium minutum | reverse complement strand
TCCAACTCCTTCTCCATGGACTCCTCCTCGTCTGGAGCCCATGAGGTGTCACACCGGGGAGCACCTCGTCACGACGGGGCACGGCGAACAGATACGGGGATCCTGCTGCTGTTCCTGGGCCACCCCAACATCGTCCAGCCGTGCGGGTACGGGTACTTACCGGACAAGGCGAGCGGGAACGTCTATCTCGTCCTGGACTACGTGGACGGCTGGACGTTGGCCGAGTGGATGGAGCGCAAACACCCCACCGTGCATGAAGTCCTGTCCGTCTTCGTGAAGATGGCCGCAGCGCTGGCGTACATGCACAGCCGGGGCGTGCTTCACCGCGACTTGAAACTGGCCAACGTGCTGATCCGCAAGAGCGACGGAGAGCCGATCATCATCGACCTGGGAGGCGCCAGCCACGCGCTCGCCGAGGACCTGACCGAAGAAGGCTTGCCCCCGGGAACGGATCGCTTTCGCGCGCCCGAGCAGTTCAAGTTTCTCCGCGAGCACAAGGAAGAACACCGGGCGCGGTACGCCTTCCAGGTGTCAGACGAAATCTTCGCCTATGGGGTGATGCTCTATGACTTGCTGACGGATCCGCGCCCCACGGAGGTGCGCCCCAGGGAGCCCATCAACAGCGTCATCCGTACGCCGCAACCTGTCCACAAGCTGAATCCCCGCGTACCCGTGGCCGTGAGCAACTGGGTGCAGAGCCTCCTGGCGCGTGACCCAGGCAAGCGCCCCGTTGATACCGAAGCCCTGCGGCGCGAAGCGGCGGAGCTGGCAGCCGTCACGAGCGCTGAATACCTGGAGCCGGTGCATCTTCCCTCGAAGCAGCGCTCCCCCGAGCTCTCGAAGGCTGAGAAGCCTGTCGCACGGGAGGAGCCGCAGGGGCGCGCAGGGGCCACGCTGAGCGCCCCTGCGGGGCGGCTCCACGCGCGTACGGTGCTTGCGGGGGGCGGCCTCGTGGCGGCCTGCCTTGCCGTTGCGCTCGTGCTCTGGCCTGGAGCAGTGCCCACGCCCACACCAGCGCCGGCGCCTCGCGGGGCCCCTGCGCCGATGCCTGCCACTGCTGTCCCCATGGCCCCACTTGAGAGCGCTCCTGCTATGTCCACGCCTGTCCCCATGCGAGCGGTGGACAGAGGCCCCGCAGTTCCTGCGGACACACAGAAGGAAGGTTCAACAGTGACGACCCAGAAGCCAGAAGCCCCCAAGCCGGCGCGCCCCTCTCGCGCAGAGAAGCAACCCCCGAGCGCGACGGTGTGCAGGGCACTCGCGTTTCTCGCCGCCGTGGCTGCCGGATGCACCGGGGCCCCCATCAGGCCCGAGCCTTTCAAGTGCCCCGAGCGGACACAAAAAGTCATGCTTGAGCAAGGCTGGGAGGCTGGGTATCGCTTCGATGTCGCGCTGGATGACCGCTTTGACCGCGACTCGGACGAGGTGATTTTCCGCCCCGGTGCTGAAATCGTGGCAATCGTTCCTGACACGGGCCTTGACCGCGAGCAGTACAAGAAGGCCCCCCCGGGCACCAAGCTGTGGGGGCGCGTCTACGTGGATCCGCAAGACGAGACAGCCAAGGGGAGGAAAGAACCCGCTGCGGTGCTCGTGAAGTACGAGCGCGCGAAGTTGCCCGGAAAGGAAGACTTTCCTGTGTGCATCATCGGGCGAAGCCGCAAGGGGTACTCGATGGACAAGGACGGCGCCACGAAAGCCGCCAACAGCGGAGAGGTGGAGGTGACACCGTTCTATCCCTACGACTAGCGCCCTCTCCAGCACCCGCAGTTTGTCCGCGTCCACGGGCTGCCCAAGGCGGAGGGGGCTTGGTACGTCATCACCGATCATCCGTCCGGCAATTCGTTGAATGATGTTCTCGCACTCGTCACGGAGTGCAGACGGTGGTTCTCTCCCCTCTTCGCGCTGCACGTGGGCGCCCAGGTGGCGGGCGCCCTTCACCACGCACACACGGCCCAGGACGAGCGCAGGCGCTCGTTGGGCATCGTCCACCGGGCCATTGACCTGGAACACGTCTTCTTGGATTGGGAGGGCCGCGTGCAGGTGTCGACAAGGGCTTGCGCGGAGGGTGGCGGCTCCGGGCGCCTCGGCGCGTCTTGCCAACCCGTTGAACTCACTGGGGTAGGTTTTGCCGCACACGCCAGGGACCGTCCGCGATCGCGGACTGTGCCTGGCGACGGTACCCACCGGTGGGCAACAGCCGTTTCATGGTTCCGACCAGTCGGAAGCGTCGTTTCATGGTTCCGACCAGTCGGAAGCGTCGTTTCACGGTACCCACCGGTTGGCAGCAGCCACTGGCCACCTCGCCTATAACGGCGGAGCCCACCGAGACCGACCGTCGCACCCACCTTCAGCCCCCCGAAGTCCCGCAAGAGCGCCTGGCTCCGGCCCAGCTGCGCGTGAAGCAGGGCACCACCGAGCAGCTGTGTACCTGAGAGAGGTGTGCGATGTCCTACCAACGCCATGCTGGGAGGACCACGCGGCATCTCGCCGCAGGGCGCTCCGCCCATAGCGAGATTGAGACCCGCTGATGCGCACGCCGACGGACTGGTACGGCCCGGTCGCAGATCTCCTCAACGTCGACAAGCCGAGCCCCGTCCGCAGTTGCATCCGCTTCTCCCACCGCGCGCCCGTGACGCTAGAGTGCGCGCCGATGACGCCCCCGGAGACGCATCCCGCGCACGCCGTGAAGATCCGCCCCGCGACGCTGGCGGACGCAGCGACCCTGACGGAGCTCGGCGCGCGCACGTTTAGAGACTCCTTCGCCGCCGACAACACCCCTGAGGACATGGAGGCGTTCCTCGCCTCGCACTACCGGCCGGAACTCCAGGAAGCGGAGCTGAAGGACCCGCTCAACCTGTACCTGCTGGCGGAGGTCTCTGGAGTCCCCGCCGGCTTTGCCCTGCTGCGCGACGGAGCCCGCGAACAGTGCGTGCAGGCCGAGCACCCGCTCAACCTGACCCGCCTGTACGTGGACCGGCCCTTCCTGGGAGCTAAAGTGGGGGCTGCGCTCATGCTCCGCTGTCTGGAGGAGGCGCGCACTCGGAGGCATGACGTGTTGTGGCTGGGCGTGTGGGAACGCAATGCCCGCGCACGGGCCTTCTACGCACGTTGGGGCTTCACCGAGGTGGGCGAGATGCGCTTCCTGCTGGGGAACGATCCGCAGCGCGATCTCGTGCTCACCCTCGCGCTCTGATCCGGGCAGGCTCAGGCGGACCACGCTTCAGCGAGAGAACTCTTCTCGCCGCAGGAGGCCGTCTTCAGGCACTTCGTAATAGTCGCCTTTGCTCCCCAGGTAGATATGTGCCTTCGACCTCAACCCAGTCGGGGCATCGAGGGTACCCGCACAGATCGACATCTTCGGCGCGCCCTCTTCGTCCCATAGCAAGCTCGAGCCGCACTCGCCGCAGAAGCCCTTCCGCACGGTCGACGACGCCGCGTACCACCTGAGCCCGCGCTCCTCGGTGAGTTGAAAACCGGGGCGGTCGACGGCGGTGTAAGCCCCGACGTGTCCATGCCAGCGACGACACTTCGAGCAGTGGCAGAACGTGACAGGGGTCAACTCGAGGGTGACCACGTACCTCACGGCGCCGCATGCGCATCCGCCCGTCTTCATCTCTCCACCATACGCACTCCAAGTCCTTGGCGAAATCCCACTCCATATACCGAGGCAGTCCGCGCCCCAGTTCGCCTGCCTCCGCCAGCAGCGTAGCGAGATTATTCCTCACCGCCGCATACAGCACCGTCCCCTCCGACCACCTGCACCGGTACACTCCCTCGAGTTCCCCACCTGCCCTAGGCAGTACGTGCCGGAGTATGCTGTCTCATGGCCGGTGGACCGTTCGCAGCAGCGGTGATGTGCATGGATTGCTTCGGTGACGACGTCATCACCAAGGCTGTCCGCGTCTATGAAGGCGCTGAGTCCGATCAGTACCGTTGCGAGAAGGGCCACCTCTTCGGCATCGACTGGCGCGGCAAGCCCGCAACCGAGCCGCAGTGGCCGCCGCCGCCCGAGTACACCGTGGGCAGGAAGTAGCCCCCGCCAGAGGACTCAGGCCGGGGCCAGCCTCAGCAACTCGAGCGCCCGGGCCATGTCGTCGGGCAGTGGCGCCTCGAACGCGCGGGCTTCCACGCCCGGCAGTTCAGGCCACTCCAGCCGCGCCGCGTGCAGCGGCGTCCGTGCCAGCACCACCGCCTCGCTCGTGCCGCCGAGGTCCTTCTGCGTATAGGCGGGATAGCGGCCATGTGGAGCTCGACGCGCTCGACTTCGAGGGCAGGCAGCGGCTGGTGCGTCTGCTCATCGAGCGCGTCGTGGTGACGGGCGAGCACGTCACCAAAGACGCCGCGCACGAGGCCCGCCGCCTGATTGGCGAGCGGCTCCGCCAGTCCTTCGCTCGAGCCCCTAGGGCCGTGCAGCACCCGGGCGTCAGAACTGGCCTGACAGGCCGACCATGGCCCCGCCCTCGGGCAGCGTCGTGAACGACACCTGGGGAATGTCATGGAGTGCGGAGTCAGCGCTCCACGCCTCGAGCAGGTGCTCGGTAGGCGAGCGCTGCAGGACGGCATTCAGGATGGCGCCAGCGCCAGCGAGCATGAGCCCCGGCCCCACCATCCGGTTGAGCGCCCGCCCGTAGTTCTCGGGCAAGGGAGGCTTGGCCCGCTCCTGCCACACCGTGAACGCCGCTCCAACGCCGAGCGTGAAGGCACCGGACAGCTTGACGAGGAACCTCTTGTGGCGCTCGGCCTCAGCGATGCCCCGGAGCCGCTCCTCGGTGAGCGCCACCAGGTGAGCGCGGTCCCCGGGGGTGAGGAGCCCTCTGCGGTAGTCGGCCTCCACTTCCTCTCCTTCCGAGGTGCTCAGCAGATTCCAGGTGCCCGCCCCAGCGAGGAACGCACCCGCCGTGAGGTAGGTCCAGGTGGAGGCCTCATAGCCTTTCGCATGCAGGTTCAATCCTCCTGCCACTCCGAAGGCCGCCCCGGCTGCCAGACCGAAAGCCCCTTCATAGTGCCGCCGCTGGCGCTGCTGCTGGCCGAGCTGGCCCAGGAGCAGGCCCATGCGATTGCTGTCCTCACGAGAGATGCCGTACACGGGTGCAGGCGCCTCGGTCTGCTCGCTCCGGAAGGTGGTCAGCGCCAGTGGACCGAACGGCTGGGCAAAGAGCGCGCGCAGGGGCTCTGCTGCGCCTCGGGGCTCGGGGCCCGTCGCGGCGGTGGACAGGGACGCCAGCGTCACCTCGCCCTCCGGAAGCGCGAGCCGCTCCGCGTGGCCGTTGGCGAGCACCCGCTCGACGCTGCCTCCACGCGTGGCCGGGGGAAGGCTCAGGCGCACGCGGTGCCCTGCCTCGCTGTGGCTGTCCAGCCAGCGGAGGCCCTCCGCATCCCGGATGACGAGACGGACGGCGTCCTGCTCGTTCACATCCAGCACGGCCGCACCGGCAGAGAGGGACTCGATCAGGTGGGCCTGGTTGTCACCCGCGGGCCCCCGGGCGAACACACGCGGGCGGAAGGCTGGGTTCTTCACGTCCCGGCTCGCCGTCTCCACGAAGGCGGCGAGCTCCTCATAGGTGACCGCGCCGTCCCCATCCGCGTCCGCCGCTCCCAGCAGACCCGAGCGCACCGCATGGCTGAAGATGCCCGACTGGAGCTCGGACCACTCGTACACCTCGGCCTCGGCGCTCGTGGACAGCAGCACCCCGACGTGGGGGAGCCTCCGCCCCATCGCCTCCGCCGAGTCCACCGGCGTGGCATAGCGCCGGCCGCCGGGCTTGCGCGGGTTGAGCACGAAGAACGAGTTGCAGCTGTCGAGCACCACGTGGGCCCGCTGCACTGGAACCCGGGCCAGTGCCTCTTCGAGCTCGTCGGCGGTGAAGGCGCCGTCAGCCAGCTCAAGGAACCCCTTGCCCTTCTCCACATCCCCATGGCCCGCGAAGAGGAAGTACAGCTCGCTCTCCTTGCCCTGGGCCGCGGCCTCCCGCGCAAGCTGGGAGAGCTCCTCGAAGGCCCGCTGCAGCCTGGCACGGGTGGGCGGCTCGGCTCGCTCCTGGAGCTGGGGGAAGAGGCGGGCGGTGTCCTTGTCCAGCTCGGTGAGCACCCGCACGTGGGCCTCGGGCGCCAGCAGCCGGAAGACGGTGTCGTACTTGGCGGCGTCATCGTCCGCGAACTGGAGCGGCGGACGCCCCAGCGTTGCGCTCGTGTTGTTGCCCACGATCAGGACGAAGCGCTCCCGCGGCGCGGCCAGCGCCAGCGTGGGCAGGAGGACCAGCAGGCCAACCAACGGCTTCAGCCAAGGGCAGGGGATCATGGCGCTTCCTCCAGCATCAGGGTCCAGTGGGTGAGAGAGGCCTCCGGCCAGCGGGCGCGGAGGAGTGATTCGGTGAGCGCTCCCTGCCCGAGTCCCTCCACATCGAGCACACGGACAGGTTCGGACGTCACCAGGGCGAAGACGTGCAGCGGGCCGGGCGCAGGGTGCTCGAGCGCCACTGCCTCGGGCATGGGCGTATCCCGCTCAGCGGGTGGCAGTGTGACGGAGCGCGGGTCGTCACCCGGAGTGAGGTACGCCGGGTAGAGCCAGTGCAGCTCCCCTGCGGCGTCCTGGGCAAAGAGGAGCAGGAAGGCAGGGGCCTCGCCGAGGTGACGGTAGCGCGCGAAGAGCGGCGTCGTCTGTCGCAAGACCGCACCGTCCCGCAGCAGCACCGGTGGCTGCCCGGCGGACAGCAGATCCACGCCGACATACCGATCCAGCGAGGGCGTTCCGCCTCCGCGCGCGGCGAAGGACTTGGGAGCGTCCTGGGGCCCGGCCTGCCAGAGCAACACCCCGAGCACCACCAGGCAGGAGGCCGCGAGCCCGGCGTGCCAGACCGGCTGCCAGAAGGGGCGAGCCATGGGAGGGGTGACGTGGAGGCGCGCCATGATGGCCTGGACGTCATGCTCCTCGGGAGGCCTGGGCGGCTCTCGCAGCCTCGAGATCAGCCGCTGCTGCGAGGCCAGCTCGTGGCGGCAGGGGGAGCAGCTGGCGACGTGCGCCTCGAGCTCCCGGGTGCGGTTGGTGGTGGCTTCACCGTCCAGCCACTGGAACAGCTCCATCGGTTGGGGACAGGGGGCACTCATTCGCCATCCTCCTGGGTGCGCGCGCGCAGTTGGCGGATGCCGAGGAACACCCGCGAGCGGACGGTGCTCATGGGGGCTCCGAGGATCCGGGCAATCTCCGGGTAGCCGAGCCCCTGATCGAAGCGGAGCAGCACCGCCTCCTTCAGCTTGGGCGGGAGCTCCTGCAGCGCCGCCATCATCCGGCGGTAGCGCTCGGCCTCGAGCAGGGCCTCAAGCGGCGAGTGCGCCGCGGCTCCCCCACCCTCCAGCCCGAGCCGCTGCCGCTGCCGCTGGCTGTCGCGGTACCGGTTGCGGCAGAGGTTCCGCACGAGGGTGAAGAGGTAGACGGAGAAGGGGCGCACCGGCCGGAACTCGCGGCGCGTGTGCCAGACCTTGAGGAGCGCCTCCTGCGCCACTTCGGCGCCCGCTGTCGGGTCTCCCAGGTAGCGCGTGGCGAAGCGCTGAACCCCGGCCAGGTGCCGCCTCACGAGGACCTCGAAGGCCTCGGTGGCCCCCGCACTGGCCAGGAGCATCAGCTCCGCATCCGGGCGCTCCTCCGCCCGCGCGGCCGGGGGAGGAATGACGAACAGCTGAGGATCTCGCTTGGACATCGCCTGGAGGAACACCCCAGGGGCGATTCCGTTGAGTCATCCCCCAGAATTTTCTTCTTTTCCGCTTACCACGGCAGCGTGGCGGCGTCCGTCAGGGGCTCGGGGTTGTGTAGTTGTGTAAGTGCTCGCCGTATCGGAGGTTTGTTCCTCCTTCACCTTCGCGCGAGACGGAGACGCAACACCCTGCCTTGGAGCAACTGCCCGCCCAGTCCAAGAGCGCTCCACCCTTCCCGCTGGGAGCGGAGAGTGTCCTCCGCTCCCAGGTCTGGGTGACCCGATGCTCCCCTACCGCGTCTCCGCCTTGCGGACTTTGACGCGCACGCAATCCAGCCCCCACAGCTCGTTGGCATCAGCTCGGGGCGGATCCACGAAACGGAGGGTCAGGTGGTTGCCCGAGTGGCGGAAGGTGAAGGTGAGCTTGTAGATGGAGTCTCCCACCCCGCCGTAGCCGGACTCATCGGGGTAGCCGAGCGTGCCCTTCTCCTCCGCGCCGGTGAGGCCCGGGTTGCTGCCTCCGGGGAACTGCTGCGGGTACGATTGGAAGAACTCGGGGTCGAACGGGGCATCATCGTTGGAGAAGGTGGCATCGAGCAGCACGGGGCCACCGTCGACTGACGCTATCCAGCGATCCGGGCCAGCAAATGGGCTGTTGCCGTCCCACGTCTTGATGACGAAGAGCTCGAGCGTGACCTTGAGCCCTGGCAGGGCACTCCCGTGCCCATGAGCGGACCTGAGGAAGGGAGTCATCTCCAGCGGCGTGAGCGCCAGGCCTCGCGCACGCGTTGCTCCGCGAGCGCCACCGCGGACTGGCGAGGCAGCACTCCAGTCCGGCGGGACTCGTCCACCACCCGGTGCGTGTTGTCGCGGATCTTCTCGTCGTTCATTTGGGGCGGAAAGGTGTACCGCTAGCTGCATGGAGCGAGGCTGCAAGGGTCTTCACCCCGAACCCTTTCTAGTTGACGATATAGATATCTGACGTCAACTCCCGCGCCTGATTGAAAGGACGTGGCCATGCGCCTGCAAACGTGCAGCGTCCCCCTGTTTCTACTTCTACTCTCGGCCTGCGCCACGATGGACCTGAGCCCGGGAGAGGTGGAGGCCCCGAGCCCGCGACTCGCCAATCTTCAGCGTGCGGCACTGTATCCCTGGACGGATGATGGACAGTGTGCGGTGCGAGAAGCATCCAACGAATGGCCTATCCTTGCGGAGCGGTGCTTTCACGCGCTCGATCGCGACAGAGTCAGGTTTCGGGATGTCACCAAAAGATGCGCTGTCGCCTACGCGGATGCAGCAACTCCCGCAGTCGTGGCTCTCTGTATCTTTGCAGCGCCCGAGATCGTCGCGGGTGCAGTGATTGTGATTGGCGTAGTGGTCGTGGCAGCCGCCATCCAAGAGGGGAGCGATGCATATCAACGGAACGCATCCCGCGAGCGCGCGAAGCCCAAGGCTCAAACGCGGCCCGCCAATGAACCGTTAGCGAACCAAGCGCCCAAGCCGAGGGGGTCGAGCACCGGAGACATCTTCCCCCCACCGCCAGAAACCAAGCCGCGCAGTCCGTCGTGCGATCCCATCCCGGTACGGCACGCGGGCGGAGATGTCCCGCATAACGAGTGCGCCGATAAGTTTCCGCCCAACCGTTATCCCGGCATGGACGTATTCGTGGGCGGCGAGCGCTTCGACGCTCTTCAAGTCGGCGTGCGCGTGCTGTGGGAGATCAAGACCCATCGCTTTAACACGTACCCTGACTTCATCCAAGATCAGGAGATTGAGAAAGAGATTGAGCAATTGCGCGAGGAGCGCCGGGCGGCGCAGGCCTGTGGCTATGACTTCGTTGTTGGCGTGAGCACCCAAGCACACAAAGACGCGCTGCTGCGCGTGGATCGATTCCTCAATGTCGTCGTCACAGGATGCAAACGATGACCCCTCGGAAACGCCTCGATCTGACCGTCTACGCACCAGCGCTCGTGGCCAATGACGGCCGCACACTCGCTGTCGTCCGTGGTATGGAACGGGCGCTGCCCGGCTTGCGCCTGGAGTGGAGAGTTACCGAGAAGCGACGGCTTGCCCTGTTGCCACAGCGCGACGAATGGCTCTCTGAGGCAGCGGCACGCGGGAAGTTCCCACTCGTATGCAATGGCGATAATCGTTTCCCGGTGAAGATTAGCGGGTTGACAACACCCGCAAGCCAAGCGCCGGGCGGCCAATCGTTGCTCGATGTCCATGCGAAGATGCCGCTAGACACGGCAGTTATCGCGGCTGCGGGGGAGATGCTGGAGCGCGTAGCGGAGGGCGCTTGCGCGTTCTGGGGACATGCGACGCCGGATGACGCTGCGCTGGACATCGCGTATCAGACAGCTCCCACGAGGGAAGGGCCGCCGTCCCCACGTCGGGGGCTGCCTGCCCTCAAGCTCCTCGAACAGATCCGCGCGCCAGAGATCCCCTATTTCCTTGGGTGGCTAAACTATTGGTCGGCAGCCGCCGCACGAGTCATCGGGTTCCCGGACCCGGCCCGCGACGCCGAGCTGCTCACGCGGGCGCGGCGCACGGCGGCGGGTGGATGGGTCGTGCAGCTCACCGATGCGCCGCTCGATTTCGACAACCCCGCCCACCTGGACGCGCTCAAGCGGACGTACGAGCGCTTCCCAATGATCGGCGGGCGCGACTCTCCGTGACCGCTCGGCTCGGGGATACCTACTTCGCTTCACTCCTCAGGGCGAGTACACCGCCGCCGTCGTGAGGACGCCGCTGCTCCCATTGGTTCCCCCTGAGACGAGGACCGTGCCATTGGTCAGCAGCGTCGCCGTGTGGCCACTGCGAACAGCAGCCATGGGAACAGCAGCGCTCCAGGTCCCCAAGGCTGGGTTGTATGACTCCACCGTCGAGGTGCCACTTCCCCCCGCGACGAGCACCTTGCCATTGGGCAGCAACACTGCCGGGTGGCCACTGCGAATCGAGACCATGGAACCCGTCACGCTCCAGGTGCCCGTGGCCGGGTCGTACAAATCCGCCGTCGCCGAGGAGTCGGTGCTGCTTCGATTTCCCCCCGAGACGAGGACTTTGCCGTTGGCCAAGAGCGTCGCCGGGTGGAAACCGCGATAAGTGCTCATGGAACCGACAGCACTCCAGAAGCCCGTAGCCGGGTCGTACACCTCCGCCGTCCTCAGGTAGGTGCTGCTGCTGTTGTATCCCCCCGCGACGAGGACCTTGCCGTTGGACAGGAGCGTCGCCGTGTGGACGTAGCGAGGCGCAACCATGGAACCGGTCGCGCTCCAGGTGCCCGTGGCCGGGTCGTACACCTCCGCCGATGCCGTGTAGCTGCTGCCGGTGTATCCCCCCGCGACGAGGACCTTGCCATTGGGCAGCAGCGTTGCCGTGTGCAGGAGGCGAGGCGAGGCCATGGAGGCGATCGCGCTCCAGGAGCCCGTGACCGGGTCGTACACCTCCGCCGATGCGAGGTAGCCGGTGCCGCGTCCTCCCGCGACGAGGACCTTGCCGTTGGGCAGCAGCGTCGCCGTGTGCTGGAAGCGAGGCGCGACCAGGGAACCGGCTGCGCTCCAGGTGCCCGTGGCCGGGTCGTACACCTCCGCCATCGCCACGATGTCGGTGCTACCGCCGTTGTAGCGGCCCCCCACGTTAAGAACCTTGCCGTTGGGCAGCAGCGTCGCCGTGTGCTGGTAGCGAGGCGAGGCCATGGAGCCCGTGGCGGCCCACCCCGAGACACAGGCGGGCAAGCCTGCCACCGAGAAGCTCTGAGTGGCGGACAGGTTGAAGGCGTTGGTGACGGTCACGGTGATGACCGAGGCAGTGCTCGCGGGAGTACAGGAGGGGGCCGTCCAGATAATGCGGCTGGTGGAGGCGCCGTGGGCGGGTGTGCCCAGTGAGCCGTAAGTGGCGGTCCACGCAAACGTCAGGGAAGCGGACTGAGGGTCCAGGGCGGTGACGTCAAAGGTCACCGTCTGGCCCGGAGAGGTGGAAGTGGCGGACTGGTAGAACTGGGAGAAGCGGGGAGCGAAACGCTCGGGAGAGGATGCGGCGACGCAGAGGGAGAGGGAGCCCGTGTTCTGCCCACCGCGTCCATCCTGAACGGTGACGGTCAGGCGGCAGTTGTTGCAGGCGCCTGCGGGAACCGAGGAAGGGATGAAGGAGGCGGTGCTGGAAGAGGCGTGGGTCCAGGTGCCCGGGCAAGAGGCAGTCCACGCGTAGGAGAGCGCATCGCCATCCGCGTCGGAGGCCAGGGTGGAGACGGAGGTGGACTGTCCTGCGTCGAGGAGGTTGCGCGAGGCGGAGACCTTGGAGATGACAGGCCAGAGGTTGAAGGAGATGTTGAGGGCGGCGTTGCCAGCAGCGGCGCCGTCGGAGGAGACGTTGACGGCCAAGGAGACGGAGACGGCGGCGCCCTGGGAGTCCGTCACGGTGAGGGTAAGGGTCTGGACGCCGACGGAGGAAGGCGCCGTCCAAGAGGTGGAGGCGGCGGCGGGGTCAGAGAAGGAGCCGCCAGAAGCGGTCCACGCCAAGGAGAGGGTGTCACCCGGGTTGGGATCGTGAACGATGGCAGTGAGGGAGAGCGCGCCGCCCGTCAGGACAGAAGTGGAGGAGGCCACCAGGGAATCAATGACGGGGGCCTCATTGGCGTAGGGAGGAGGAGGAGAAAGCTCCTGGAGGATGAGGGCGACGGCGGTGGTCTGGTTGGGGAAAAGGGTGACGCCCGAGGTCTGTCCCTGGAAGCGCAGGGTGCCGGAGGCGTCGTAAGCCTGAGCGAGGAAGGAGCGGTTGGAACCCGCCGGGATGTTGCCGATGAGGCCGCCCCAGGAGCCGTTGGACGAAGCCAGCTCGACGGAGAGGGAGGCCATGTCCGAGGCAGAGACCGTCACTTGGACGCGGGTGACGTCACTGGAGGAGAGAGCCTGGGGGACGGAGACGGCAACCTGGACAGCGCTGGTGATGGGAGCAGAAGGCGAGCAGCCCGTGACCAGCACCAGCGTGAGTGCCAGCCACAGGCTGGTGGAGAGGCTTTTCAAGAGGATGTCCTCGAGGGGGCAGTGAATGCGGTAGCGGTATCACCACTGCCTACCAGAGCCAGTTTCCTTATTTTTTCCTCGCCCGCTCATCCCTCGGCCCAGTGCGGGTGCGCACGAGCGAGAGGGATGACATCCTGTCCTCAGTACTCCAGCGGGGCCTGGGGCCCCGGGATGATGTGCGCGATGTCCGGGTCGACTCCGCCGTCCATGCGGGCGGGGCGCTCGGCCTTCTCACGCTTGAGTTGCTCGCGCTTGAGCTGCTTGTCCTGATTGCGCTGCTGACGAGCCCGCTCCTTCTGCCGCTTGATGAATGTGACCGTCATGAGTCTCCAAATTGAGTGAGTGAGTGAGTGGCCCGTCTCCTGCTGGAGACCGGGACCGTACCTGCAGTCCTGATGCGCCGGGAAGCGGACCGCCAGGCCGAGGAGGCAGAGCCGCCTTGGCAACTCTTCACGGTACCGCTGAGGAGCATCAAGCTAAGCACTTGGATCGCGGATGCCCACCCCGCCGAAAAATGAAAAAGGCCCAGCCTCGCTGTGGAGACTGGGCCGGGTGCAGGGCCTAGCGGACGCGCGTTAGACGGGGCGGACGTTCTGCGCCTGCAGACCCTTGGGGCCGCGGGCCACATCGAACTGGACCTTCTGCCCTTCCTGCAGGGAACGGAAGCCATCGGCCTGGATCGCGCTGTGATGGCAGAAGAGATCCTCGCCCGCGCCCTCCTGCGTGATGAAACCGAAGCCCTTCGCGTCGTTGAACCACTTCACGGTACCAATTGCCATGAACTCGTCTTCTTTCTTGTCCGGCATCAATGAGTTGAGCCGGAGGCCGCTCCCCTATTCAGGGCCGACCATCACCGTGTGTCACGTTTCCAAGCTCTTGGCGAGGGGCCGCTCTCCATTTCTTCGAAAAGCGGACCCGTGACTGGCGGCTGAGGGTGGAACCTTCGGTCCCTGTCATCCATTCCCCTCACCCTGCGGGGCTCGGAGAAGCAAGCTCCAAGGCGGTGGCTTGGAGCCCTGACGAGCCCCAAACCCGCTTATGTCCCGAATCCCGGAGGGAGCAACTCACAGGGGAGCTGCCCAGACGGGGGGCGCGCGAGCTGGGTGGGCGATTCGAGACACGAGCTCAACCCCTGCGGTTGCTCAGGGGTGGGCGGCGGTGAGTCGTCGCTGCACGAGGCCAACGCCAGCGCGGCGAGCAGCCACAACCCACGGGTCTTCATGAGCGCGCGCCTCATCAGTACCTCACCCAGATCTCATCGTTGGCCTGGAGCGACGTGAGCTCGGAGACGCCCGAGGTCGTCTTCGCAAGCTCCGCAGTAGAGGCGTTGGCGCTATAGGCCGCGGTCCCCTTCCACACGATCTGTGCGTCCCCGAAGAAGAGGCTCAGGTCCGTCACAGCCGCCGGCACCGTGTACTTGTTCCAACCGGCCTTCCTCGCGGGGACAATCCGCAGCTCTGGCGCGGGCTCCGGCGCCGTCGTTCCCCCTGTGGTCGTGGGCGTGCCGACCCAGTCGACCGTCGTGAGGGTCCCGTTGCTCGCCTTGCAGGTTTGATGGGTCGGGAAGTACAGGGTCGTGAACGGCTGGTTGGGAACCTTGAGCCGGATCACGAGTTTGTAATAGCTGAGGTCACTCGGGAGCACATCGGCGTCTGCCTTCTGCCAGACAACGGCGATCACATCGCCCTGCGCGTTCTTCTCGACAGACACATTGCCAAAGTCACTGCGTACGGGGCGCACCGACGTCACCCCCGCGGGGATGTCGACCTTCACGCTGTAGGTATCCGCTCCCTCACAGCCATGCCCCACTCCGAAGGCGATCTCCTGAGTCGTGTTGGCGAAGCCTGGGCCCGAAGACACCGCGATGTGTGCAAGGGCCACTCCGGGCACCAAGAAGGCTCCTGTGATAGCCAGCACCGCCGCGACAGTCCGCTTCATATGTGTGCTCCTTTCCGAAAAGCGGGAGCACTTATCGCGAGCCAAGCACTTCATGCCCATGGGGCAAATTGTCGCAAGCGATGGATCCACCCCTGCACTAGTCTCCAGCCATGCGTTCCAGAGCGAGGCGTGTCCTCTTGTGGGCAGTGATCAGCGGCTTCACTGCGCTGGGGTGTGAAGGCGCGACACCCGATCCACCGACGGGCGAGCCAGATGGAGGAACCTCGTTGCCAGACGCGGGTCCGGGCAGCGAGGAGCCTTCTGGATGCCCTGTCGTGCCTGCCCCTACGGCGTGTCCCTCTCCCGCCCCGCACTACCCAGACGTGGCACCGATCTTCGATCGCCGGTGCGTCGTCTGCCACTCCGGCTCGCCCGGAGGTCCCTGGTCACTGGCGGATTACGGACACGTCGCGGATTGGCAGGACACGATTCGAACCAACGTGCGTGACTGCACCATGCCGCCCGCCGACGCAGGGGTCCCCATGACGCTCGAGGAGCGGCTCGCGATCCTGACGTGGATTCGTTGCGGCCTTCCGAGATGAGGGTTTCGCGGTAGGACGGAATCCACCACGTCGGGTTACAGTCACGCCCCCATGCCGGCCACTCCCCCCCAGGCGTCGCAGTCCACTCGGCTGCTGCAGGAGTACCTGGAACAAGACGTTGTCCCCCGCGAGACGTCCATCGCCCGCTTCATGCGCGGCATGATGGCGCTCGGCTGTGGGGCCTCCTTCGCCCTGGTGGGCGCCATCGGCTGGGGCCTGGCGCTGAGCCTCGCGGGACTCACGGGCGGCCTGGCCCTCTACTACTCGATCACGCTCTGGTTTCTGCGGCGAGGCCACTACCACCCTGCCCTCCCCTGGGTGGACACCGCCATCACCGTGTCCATCCCCGCGGTGGCCTGCGCCATCGAGGTGAACTTCCACGGCCCCGTCTACGCGCTCACCACGCCTCCGGTGCTCGCCTGGGGTGCCCTCATCGTGGTGTGCGCCATGAGGGCGGGAAAGCTCCTGGCCTACTACGCGGCGTCGATCGCGGCCCTGGAGTACCTGCTGCTCTACTTGTTCATCATGCGGCCCCTGCTGCCTGACGAGCCGCTGACCACCCTGACGCCGCCGATGATCGTGCTGCGCTGCGTGTTCCTCTTCGCTTACGGACCGCTGACCGCCACGCTGGCCAGCATCATCGTCCACAAGGCCGAGGCCGCCCTGCGCGCCATCCGTGAGAAGGACGTCATGGGCAAGTACCTCCTCCATGAGCGGCTGGGCGCGGGAGGCATGGCCGAGGTGTTTCGCGCCACCTACAGCCCCGAGGGCGGCTTCGAGAAGCAGGTGGCCGTCAAGCGCGTGCTGCCCGCCTACGCGGACGACGAGCAGTTCCTCGCCCTGTTCCGGCGCGAGGCCGAGCTGGGCTCGCTGCTCATCCACCCCAACATCGTCCAGGTGCTGGACCTCGGGCGCCACAAGGACACCGTCTTCCTCGCGATGGAGTACGTGCAAGGCTTGCCGCTGAGCAGCCTGCTCAAGCGTCTGCCCGCTTACCGGCTGCCCCCGGCCGCGGCCACCTATCTCGGTGCGGAGATCGCCTCGGCGCTCGCGTACATGCACGCCCGCGCGGACTCTCGCGGCGAACCCATGGGCCTCGTCCACCGCGATCTCAACCCGCCCAACATCCTGCTGTCGCGCATTGGTGAGGTGAAGCTGTCGGACTTCGGCATCGCTCGCGCGGCCAACCGCGGCGCCCTCACCCAGGCCGAGACGGTGCGAGGCAAGGCGGGCTACATGGCCCCCGAGCAGGTCCGCGCCGATCCCCTCGATGGCCGGGCAGACCTCTTCGCGCTGGGCCTCACCCTCCACGAGGTGCTCACCGGAGAGCCGCTTCTGCAGGGCAACAACCAGGCGCTGCTGATGTTGGCCTCCTTGAATCAGGAGCTGCTGCCACCTTCCCACTTCGTGCCCGGCATCTCTCGCGCACTGGACGGCATCGTCATGGGCCTCCTGCAGCGGGACCTGGACAAGCGCACGCCCTCGGGTGAGGTGCTCCATCAGCAGTTGATGGCGCTCACCGGTCCGGAGGCGCCCCTGCCCCACGGCCGGAGGCAGTTGATCGAGCTGGTCACGCAAGCCATGGCCCAGCCCTCCGCTCCGTCCACGCCCGAGTCCGAGATCGCCACCGTGCCCGCAGCGCGCGCCCGCCCCATCCACCCGTAGCGCCTGGCACCGGGCCACGCCCGGGCGCGGCTACAGCAGCCGCAACAGCTCCGCCACGTGCGCGTCGTGCTCACCGGCTTGGGCCAGGGCCTCGGCCAGCCGCTGCACGTACTCGCGATTCGAACCGCTGGGCCCGTGAGCGGAGCGCACCACCGCCGCGATCTCCGCTACCGTCAACGGCCCCACGTATTGAGGGTTCGACGGCCCTGCCAGGTACACCACGGCCTGCGGGATGGGCCCTTCGCGCGTCTCCAGCGCC
Source organism: Hyalangium minutum (assembly GCF_000737315.1). GTDB lineage: Bacteria > Myxococcota > Myxococcia > Myxococcales > Myxococcaceae > Hyalangium > Hyalangium minutum. Next base: position 523,197 of record NZ_JMCB01000004.1, on the reverse strand, counting down.
ACGGGGTGCCGCTCGTAGCCGCCTTGCTCCCGCCAATCCAGGTGGGTCAGCACTTCCGCCACGCGCTCGGAGGCGATCCGGTAGGCCATGCCCCAGCAGCGCGCACCGGGCTCGGGCACCAACGTCACCACCCGTCCCGGAGCTTCCGGCACGCCCCGGTGATCCGTGGAGCTCTGCCAGAAGCGCCGGCTCCAGTCCCGCAGCCACGCCTCGCGGCGCTCTTCATACGGAAAGGAGGGGCGGAAGATGAGAGAGCCGTAGCCGAAGATCCACATGGGCGCGTCCGAATCCCCAGATTCTCCAGTCACCCACCTTCTGTCAAAGGGGCTCTGAGAACAGTGCGGCGCTAAACCTGCAGCCCTTCGTGGCCGACGCCGGGGTGTGCAAGGGCACTCCCACCCCTTGAGGGACTGCTAGCCTGTGGCCGTCATGCAAGAGACGGCCACGGGCTTCTGGGGACCCACCACTTCCACGGTGGACTGGTGCGAGACGAACTACGAGCACCTCTATTATGTGGGTGAGCTGTTCAACTCGGCCTCCAGCCTGGCGATGGTGTTCGCGGGCGTGCTGGGCATCGTCCTCCACCGCCACGTGCTGGAGCGCCGCTTCATGCTCGCGTTCGCCATGGTGTCCGTCGTCGGGCTGGGGAGCATCGCCTTCCACGCGACGCTCCTCCGCCAGGCCCAGATGATGGACGAGGTTCCCATGCTTTGGCTGGTCCTGGTGATCCTCTTCATCCTGCTGGAGAACAAGCCCGAGCGGCGGTTCGGGAACTGGTTTCCCCTGTTGCTGCTCGGACACGCGGTGCTCATCACGAGCCTCAACGCGTTCACGAACGGCCCCCTTCAGTTCTACCTCTTCCATGCGAGCTTCGCGTCGCTGGAGCTGTTCGCGCTGGGCCGCGTCTACTTCATCCACCGCCGCAACCAGGACCGGACGATCCGGCGCGTCTACCGGTTGGGGATGAGCGCCTATGCGCTGGCGTTCGCAGTGTGGTTCACCGACCTGCGCGCCTGCTTCACGCTCAACGTGACGCTGCCCTCCCTGGGGATCCCCAACCCGCAGCTCCACGCGTGGTGGCACATCCTCGTGTCCTGCGGGTTCTACGCGCTCCTGCTGGTGATCGCCCATGACCGGCTGCGGACGCTCGGCCGATCCCCTCAGGTGCACTTCATCGCCGGATTCATTCCCTTCGTGCGGCCCACGATGCCGTGACGCGGTGGCTCGAGCACCCGGTGCGGCTCAGGCCGTCAGATCGAGCATCGGCAGTCCGTGCTCGGCGCAGAACCTCCGGTACACCTCCTGCTGCGTGCTCGACGTGTAGCGCCGGGTGATCTCCCCGCGCTCGTTGAGGTATTCGACCGCGCCGTACACGGTGATGTGGACAATCACTGGCTCGGTGCCCACGGCCATCCAACTGTCGACGTTGTTGGCGGGCTCGTAGACGTAACCACCCGGACCCACCACCTCTCCGGTCTCGAGAAGCTTGCGCTGGCCCGAGAGGTTGAAGGCGTGCACCTCGCCCGTGTGGCGGTGCCGGGAGATGGCGGTCCCCGGCTCGAGCCGGAGCAGCAGGACCCAGCCGCGGTCCTCGGGCAAGAAACGCAGAGGCTTGAAGGAGTTGCCGGGGCTCTGCGGGATCCAGGGAATGCGCTCGGTATCGACGGGACGGGAACCAACGGCGGCAGGTTGCGACATGGGGCTTCCTCCTTGAGTGGTCCGCAAAGTGCCAGCCGCAATGGACCGGTAGAAAGCCAGATTTGACGATTCTCACTGGGCCAAGTTATGGGCTGTGGCGGGATGGATCTCCACATCGACTTGAAGCGCCGGCGCGATCGGGCGGGCCAGATCTACAGAGGCGTCCGAGCAGCAATCCTCGATGGGCGGCTCCGCCGGGGCGACCGGCTGCCACCGACCCGCGAGATGGCCCAGCGGCTCGAGGTTTCCCGCAACACCGTGGCCGCCGCCTACGAGTGGCTGATCGCGGAGGGGCTCGTCTCCGGCCAAGCCGGTGCGGGCAGCTTCGTCCAGGGGGAGCCCCCACCGGCCTCGCCCCGCAGGCGGGCGAAGGCAGGGGCCCTGTTGCAGAGCCGAGCGCTCTGGAGAGAACTCCCTGGCCCGCGCGAACGCTTGGGTCCTTCGGCCTACGACTTCCGCGCGGGCATGCCCGACGCACAGTTGTTCCCCTTTGAGACCTGGCGCCGCTTCTCCGCGCGCCAGCTTCGCGCCGCAGTGCTCAGCGCGGAGTACGGAGAGCCTGCGGGTCATCCGACACTGCGTGCGGCGGTGGCGAGGCACATCGGGCTGGCGCGCGGTGTCCAGGCGGACGCCGAGGATGTGATCATCACCCACGGGGCGCAGCAGGCATTCGATCTGATCGGGCGCGTGCTCATCGATCCAGGAACGTGCGTCGTCGTCGAGGAGCCGGGCTACCCTCCCCCAGGACTGCTCTTCCAGTCGCTCGGTGCGCGGGTGGTGCGCGTCCCGGTGGATGCCGAGGGTCTGGACGTCAGCGCGCTCCCCTCGGAGGCCCGGCTCGTCTACGTCACCCCCTCCCACCAGTTCCCGCTGGGAGTGGCGATGTCACCCGCGCGCCGGACAGCCCTGCTGGCCTGGGCAGAGCAACGGAACGCGGTGGTGATCGAGGACGACTACGACAGCGAGTTCCGCTTCGGTGGCCGCCCCCTCGAGACGCTTCACAGTCTGGATCGCTCGGGCCGGGTGATCTACGTGGGCTCGTTCTCGAAGGTGATGCTCCCAGCCCTTCGGCTGGGATACCTGGTCGCCCCGCCCGCGCTTCAGCCAGCGCTCCGGGCCGCGAAGCACCTCAGCGACTGGCACTGTCAGTGGCCCGAGCAGGCTGCCCTGGCCCGCTTCATCGACGAGGGACAGCTGGCGCGGCACATCCGCAAGATGCGGCGCGAATATGAGGCGCGGCACGAGCGCATCCACCACACCCTGCTCCGCGACTTCGACCCATGGCTGGAGCCGGTGCCTTCAGTGGCCGGCCTGCACTTGAGCGCGACCTTCAAGGACACGAGCGCCAAGCTGGAGCGAGAGGTGGTGGCGAGAGCGAAGGTGGCAGGGGTCGGACTGCACCCATTGTCGGGCTTCTACGCGCACCGCCCGGCGCGGCCGGGGCTGGTCCTCGGCTACGGAGCCATCGCCACCCACCGCATCGACGAGGGACTCCGGCGGTTGCGCGCCAGCCTCTCGGCTGTAACGCGGGGGGCCTAAACGAGCCTCCTGCCCAGCCGCCTTCGAGGCTGCGCGGAGATAGGCTATACCGCGCAGGCCCTCGGACGGAGGGCACCGGGACTCCTCAATGACCCTCGCTCCGACGCTGTACGACTTCCAGATCAGCCTGAGCCAGGTGGATCGCTCCATCGACCAGCCGCAGATCGGCATCAAGGTCGCCCGCCACCCCTCCGAGACGATGCAACGGCTCTGGCTGCGAGTGCTCGCCTACTGCTGGGCGTGGGAGGAGCGGATGACCTTCGGCCCGGGGCTGGGCGAACCGGACGCGCCGGATCTCGAATGCCGTGACTACACCGGGCTCGTCACCCGCTGGGTCCGGGTCGGCAAGGCGGACCCCATCAAGCTGCAGCGCGCGGTCGACCAGAACCCTCACGCGAAGGTCTCGGTACTGTTTGAGTCGGCCGAACGGCTCGAGGCGTTCATCGCCGAAGCGCGCGAGGCCAAGGCCCTGCGCGTGGCCAAGGCGGAGCTCGCGGCGATTGACGCCGGGCTCCTGCGTGCACTCTCCTCCTTCGATTCCCGGCGCCTCAAGGTGTCGCTGACCTTCGTCGGGGACCATGTCTATGCCGAGTGCAATGGCCAGAACTTCGACGGCCCGCTGACCCGCTCCGCGCTGTGAAGCTGGAGCGGCACGTCGGCGGGCTCTCGTTGGCTCGCAAGGCTCACTACCTGCGCGCCCGAGGGTGGCGCGAGGAGCCGCGCGGCTGGCACAGCGAGATCTTTGGCACGCTGCCGCTCGCCAAGGCCCTCCACCACCAGCTCACCGATGATCTCAGCCAAGCGCTCCGCCAGCGCGGGTGGCAGATCGCCGGGTTTTCCGAGCGAGGCTATGTGCAGCTGCGCGAAGCAGAGAAGGGCAAGCCCTGCTCGCTGCCCAAGGCCCTGCGCACCCAGGCGCGCCGAGAGAAGCGGCCAGTGGCCGAGCTGACCTACTCCCTGTTCCTCGCGGCGCTGCTTGAGGCCGAGAGCCCGTAGCCTCGCCGAGCTCTACCCTCGCCGCACGAGCCCACGCCCCAGGGCCTCCGCGAGTAACGGAGGAGCAATGTCTTTCTCCGGCAGCGGGCCTTGCGTGAGCGCTCGGAAAAGCTCGGAGAGCCCCGGCGTCGCCGTGTGCACCTCCATGCCTCCGCCCCGCCTGCGGCGAACGGCGAAACGCCAGGGGCGGGACACGGTCCTCCGGGCTGTCTGCGCCAAGGACTCCAGGCCGCTCAGCTCCACCGTGCCGTTGGCCCAGGCCCGGCCCGTGAGGTGACGGCGCAGCGCCCGGGCCGAGTACACCAGCTCGGACAGGTCCGCAGGGAACGTGCCCACTCGCGCGTCCTCTACCAACCCCACCTCTCCAGGCTTGGGAGGATTCATGGGCCGCAGCATCAGCGTCGGGAGGAAGGTCTCGAAGGAGAGCGCCGCAGCCGCCGCGCCCGCCTCGTCCGGGTGCTCGCGGAGGCGCTTGCGGGCGTAGTCCAGGAACGCATGGCCAAACGAGCGGCCCGAGCCTTCGAACAGCTCCCGGTACTCCTGCGAGGAGGTGAAGGCCAGCAGGCCCTCGCGCGTGCCCGCCAGCAGCAGGCGCGAGATGGGGAAGTCCTTGTCGAGCTGCTCGGCCACCACCGCGAGGCGGAAGTCCACCTCGGCGATCGTCCCATCCACGTCATCTGACTCCACGGCCCGGCGAGCGCCGTGCCCCAGGTCGAACAGCTCCCAGGGCCGGCTCACGTTGCTCAGCGGCGGCGGAACAGCCTCCACGGGCGTCAGGCGCAGGGGCGCGCGCTGCTGCTTGGGGATCAGGTTGCGCAGGCGACGCAGCGTGAGCAATGCCACCTCGGGCGGGTGCCCGTCCCCCTCGAATGTGACTGCGCGCAGCGAGGTGCAGCGCGGCAGCACCCACTCCAGCAACTGGAACAGCTCCTCGCGCACGGGCTGGGTGTGATCATCCACATAGAAGCGGCGGACCCACCGGCGCGTCACCACGCCCCCAGCAATGTGGATCTCGATGACGCGATCGAACGGGAAGCCGTCGAGCCCCGTCTCCAACGGCAGCTCGGCGGAGAGCTGGTAGCTGAAGAGGTGCCCCAGATCGAGCAGCAGCGGCAGCCCTGTGCGCGACTGCAGCCTCGCCATGAAGTCGAGCACGTGCATGTCCCCGCGCCGAGCGAACACGGCGGGGTTCTCCAGCGCCAGCGGCCGGCTCAGTCCCGACTGGACGTGCAGCGCGTGCGCGGCGCAGTCCTGCAGTCCCTCATTGGTGAGGGGTGGCGAGAAGTAGAGGTAGCCCGGGAAGGGCTGCCCGCCTGAGTGCCACCAGCCCACGTCATTGCCCACCCACGGGCTGCCCACCGTGCGCGCGTGCGCGTCCAGGTCGGCGAGGGCCTCGGGGGACTCAAGCACCGGCCCATAGAGGTTGAGGTGCACCGGATGGAAGAGCACCGGCACCTCCTGGAGGCGCCGGTGCATCTCCGGAAACAGCGTGGCGTGCTTCTTCGTCTCCGAGAGCGACAAGGGAGCGCTGTACTCGACGAAGTCGAAGAGCTCGGGCTCCTCGTCGAGCAGCCGGTAGGGGTGAGGCTGGTCGCTGGCGCTGAGGTTGCTGCTCAGGCCGAGCCCTCGCCAGGGCAGCGTCCAGGATTCGGGAGAAGGAGCCATGCCCCTACCCTACCCGAGCTTCCCCTCCTCGCTCACATGTCTCGGGTCCAGTTGCCCTGGAAAGAGGGCCCCCGCACACCCGAGGTGATGCTCGTTTCACCAATCTCGCCCCACCGCGAGTTGTACTTGATGAAGTTCTGCCCATTGAGCGGCCGGGTCTTCTCGCCCACGTTGATGATGCCTCCGCCCTGGAGACCCACCAGGGTGCCCTTCCCTCCCGCCCACGTGAACCAGCGATAGTTCGCGTTCGTCTCGCAGCTGCTGGAGCCCCAGCCCACCTCCTCGATGGTGGAGTCACACACGGACTCGGAGACGTAGCTGGCGTGGCTGCCGTCCGCCGTCCACACCAGCGGGTGCGTGCTGTCGAACCACTGCACGCTGGCCTTGGCGTAGTAGGTGACATTGCTGTGGTGCGCGAAGTGGACTCCCGCCACCGAGTAGTCCGGATTCAGGCGCACGTTGACGTGCTCCCAGTCGGACTCGTGGTTGAAGGAGAGCTGCGCATCGTTGTACGGGAAGAAGAACCAGTACTGGAGGTTCACGCCCCCGTAGGCGTTCTTGTAGACGTGGCCGTAGACCTTCCAGTCGGCGGAGTTGGAGCTGCCGTTGTGGACGGCATCATCCGGCGGCTGGAGGAAGAAGTGCTCGCTGTCGTTCCAGTCCGTGCCGTACGAGTAGCGGGCCGTGCTGGTGTGCGAGCACAGCCAGTTCTTGTCGTTGTGGGTCCGGTTGGTGATGCTGGTCTGGTTCACGCTGCCCACATTGAGGATCTGGCAGTCGGAGCAGCCGTCATGGGTGAAGCGCATGTGGACGCGAGCCAGGTACCAGTCCACGTTGGCGGGCTTCGTCCAGTCGATCGTCCACGGGAGGTTGACCACGGGCGCGTGGCGCTGGAGGAGACAGTCCTCGTCTCCGTCATCCAGGCCGTCGGCATCGGCATCCACACCGGAGGCGGTGCATCCCGCGACCAGCCCCTGCTTGGCGGACAGCAGCAAGTCCAGCGTCTCGTCCTCCGGGCCACAGCCAGCCACCACGGTCAGGCCAAGCGCGGCGGCGCTCCACCAGGTATTTCTGTTTGACATGTTTCCCCTCCCTTTCCGGGAGGGCGGATATTACACGGACGATCATGTTCCATCGCAAGGGCCCGACGTTTCTGGAGCTGGCGCAGCAGGCACTCTCGTCCGTGGAGCACGGATACGATCTGCTCGCGCCGAAGTTCGAGTACACGCCGTTCCGCACGCCAGATGCGGTGCTGAAGGTGGCAATGGAGCAGGTGGGCGCTCCGGGCCGCATCGATCGCGCGCTCGACTTGTGCTGTGGCACGGGAGCGGCGATGCGCTTCCTGCGGCCGCTGTGCCGCCAGGAGGTGGTGGGCGTTGACTTGAGCCGGGGGATGCTCGACGAGGCGCGTCAGCGGCTGGCGGACGCACCGGGCGACGCGAAGATCACCCTGGTCCAGAGCGATGCCCTGAAGCTGACGTATGAGGCCGAGTTCGACGTGGTGACGAGCTTCGGGGCCTTCGGGCACATCCTGGAGGAGGACGAGCCACGGCTGGCGGACGTGCTCACCCGCGCGTTGCGGCCCGGGGGCCGCTTCGTCTTCGTCACGGGGCATCCACCGTCGGCGTGGAACCCGGGCTACTGGCTGGCCAAGGGCTTCAACGCGGCAATGCGCGTGCGCAACGCGCTCTGGAAGCCGCCCTTCGTCATGTACTACCTGACGTTCCTGGTGCCCCGCGCCCGCGAGCTGCTGGAGGCCCGGGGGTTCGACGTGGACGTGCGCGATGGGCTGATGCCTCCGCCCTTCACGCCCTACAGCGTCGTCGTCGCCACGAAGCGGCCGTGAGCGACGGAGCCGCCGCTACTTGCGAGCCGTCCGCAGCGCCTGCGCCGCGTCTCGTATCATCTCATCGACAATCTGGGCCACGGGCCGGATGTCGTGGATCCGTGAGACGCCCTCCCCGGCCGCCAGGCACATCTCCTCGAAGTCTCCCGTCACGCCCGGCATGGGCAGGATCGCGCTGAACTTCGGCATCTCGTAGGGAACGGGTCCCATCATCGCCCGGCCGATGGACACGCCCGGCTGCGGCGGAGGCACCTGGCCCTCACGTCCCGCCCACTCGCTCACGACCCGGTTGCGCAGCACGCGCATCGGCTGCCCCGGCCACTCGGGACCGAACAACGTCGTCACCGCCGTGCTCGTGTTCGCCGCCGCGAGCCGTTGCTTGTACTCCGGATGCGCATCCGACTCCTCGGAGGCGACCAGCCGCGTTCCCACCCATACGCCCTCCGCGCCCGCCGAGAACGCCGCCGCCGCCGAGGCCCCATCCACGATGCCTCCCGCCGCCAGCACCAGCCGGGGCGCCACCGCAGCAATGACCTCGGGCAACAGCGTGAGCAGCGGCGTCGTCCCTCGGACGTGGCCACCTGCCTCCACGCCCTGGACAATCACCCCGTCCACACCCACCGCCACCGCCTCGCGGGCTTGGGTTACGGAGCCCACCTGCATCCAGACACGTGCCCCCGCCTCATGCAGCCGGCGAACCCAGCGCTCCGGCGGAACGTTCCAGTGGAAGGTCACCAGCTTCACGCCCTGCTGGACGCAGACCTCGATGTGCTCGTCCGTGGTGAACGGCTGATCCCCAGTGGGGCTCCCATTCGCGACGATGAAGTTGATGCCGAACGGGCGCGAGGTCATCCCGCGCGTCGCCTGGACGAGCCCCGCCACGACCGCTGGAGGAATCGGGCCGGTCCCGAGCATCCCCAGGCCTCCCGCGTTGGAGACCGCCGCCGCGAGCCGGGGCCCTCCCACGAACGCCATCCCCGCCCCCACGAAGGGCACGTCCACGCCGTACTCCCGCGCGAGTCTCGAAGGCAGCACATCCCGAGGCTGAAGTGAGGTGTCGCTCATGCGCTCGACGATAGGCCGCGCGCACTCTCTCCGTACACGCGCTCCGCGTCACACCGGCGGCTGATCCTGTTCGAGCAGCCCCTGCTCGGTGGCCATCTGCCGCAGGTGGGTCTTGATGCGCTGGAACTGCTGGCGCAGTGCCGTGGCCTTGCGCGACAGGGCCGCACTCGTCATCGGCTCGTCCGAGTCCCACATGATGCGTGCCACCTCCGTCCACGCCAGCCGCTGATCCACTCGCAGCAGCAGCAGCATGCGATCCTCGGGCTCGAGGCTCTCGCGCAGCGCCCGGAAGCGCTCCTTCACCGAGGTCCGCTGCCAGGGGCGCGTGTCGGAGCGCTGGCGAAGCGCCGCGTCCGGAATCCCCGAGGAGCTCACCGGCGTCTCTCGCGCCGAGGGAGCGTGCGCCAACTGGTAACAGGAGTTCCGCGCCAGCCGGTACGCCCACGTTCGGAAGGAGCTCTCCCAGCGGAAGGACGGCAAGCCCTTCAAGAGGTTCTCGCAGAAGAGGCTGAACGCGTCCTTGGCCAGCTCGGGGTTGTGCAGAACGGAGGCCATCAGCCGCATGATCTCCATCCCGTAGCCCTGCAGCGCACGCTCCACCGCTCCGCCAGTGTCCCCCCGCTGGCTCAACTCCCGGATCTCCTGCTCCAGCTTCTCTCGATCGGTCGCCATCGTCTCGTCCCCTGACTGTCTCTGGCTTGCGCCCCAGCGGGTGGAGCTCCGGCCCCGCCGATGTGATGCCTAAGGCGGGGCGAACAGTGGCAGCTCGCCCGCCCCCCCTTGGAGCTGACGCTCGAGCGCCGCCTCCACGTGTCTGCGGAACCCGTGCGCCCCCTGCCGCTCCGCCACCTCCATCCCGTGCAGGAACGCTGTCGCCGCCGCTGAGCCGTAGCCGAGCGCCTGGAGCAGCTCGCCCTCGATCCGGTACAGCTCCGACTCGTACGAGCGCTCCCCCAACGCATCCGCCCACCCGAGCGCCTGGGTCACGGCCGCCAGCCCCTGCGAGTACTCCCCCAACTTCATGTGGTACTCCGCGAGCATGCCGAGGAAGAGCGGCATGCCCACCTTGACTCCCGCGTTGCGCCACCTCGCGAGGTTGGCGCGCAGCAGCGCCAGCCCTTCGCGCGGGGAGCCCTGCTCGGACAGGACCCAGCTCTTGATGAAGACGGACCAGCCCAGCCACAGGCGGAAGCGGTGCTCGGTGGAGAGCGCGATGCACCGCTCCGCGCGTTCCCGGGCGCACTCCAGCTCCCCTCGGAGCTGGCACGCCAGTGCGGTGTAGGTCAGCGCCAGCGCCAGCGTGTGGTGATGGCCAATCTCCTCGGCGAGCACCAGAGCCTCGGAGCTCCAGCGCCGAGCCTGCTCCATATTGCCCAGGGCGGATTGGACGACGGAGCCATAGGCCAGCGCGGCCACCCGCGGGTTGACCCACTGCTTCACCGCGAGCTCGCGGTGCTGCTCGAGCCCGAAGTCCGAGTATTTCAGCGCGAGCTCGACGTGCTCCAAGGCCGTGGTCATCTGCCCCCAGGTGAAGAAGTTGGTGGCCATCATCCGGTGGCCCAGCGAGAGCATCTCCCGGCTCTGCTGGCGCTCGCCCAGGCTCGCGAGCAACTCGGCCAGCTCCTGCCCCAGCTGGAACCGGGCGCGCATGAAGGAGTAGGCGAAGGAGCCCCACGTCGAGGCTTGCACGCGCGTCAGCCCGTCGCCCACCTGGTGGAACAGCTCGAAGGCCCGGCTGTAAGTCTGTTCCACCTCGCGGGAGCGGATGCTGCGCGTCTGCATCAACGGAAGGCCCAGGGCCACCTGCAGCTCCAGCTCCTGCTCCGGGCGGCGCGAGGCCTCGGGCAGGCTGCGCAGCAATCGGAGCGCCTGGTTGAGGTGGCTGATCGCCTCCACGTTCGCCGAACGCACGCTGGCGCGCAGGCCCGCCTTGGCCCAGAAGTGGATGGCCGGCTCCACCTCCCCCGCCTCCGTATAATGGTGGGCGAGCATCTCCGGCTGGCTGTCGGCCAGCTCCGGGAACTGCGCGGCCATCACCTGGGCGATGCGCCGGTGGTACTCGCGCCGCGTACGCCGCAGCAGGGATTGGTAGGCCGCGTCCTGGATGAGCGCGTGGCGGAACTGGTACCGAGACTCGGGGCCCTCCTCCACCGACTGCAAGAGGCCCGCCTGCAGCAACCCGCTCAGGTCCTGCCCGAGCGCTGCCTCGTTCCTCCCTGAGAGCGTGGCGAGCAGCGCATGGCTGAAGCCCCGGCCCACCACGGCGCAGAGCTGGGCCAGCGCCTTCTGCCGCCGGGGCAACTTGTCCAGGCGGGCCAGCAAGAGCCCTCCCAGCGTGAGAGGAATGGAGAACGGCTCCGCCGAGGTGCTGCCCGTGGAGCCCTTCTCCAGCACCATGTGCGTCATCTCTTCCACGAAGAGCGGCACGCCGTCCGTCTTGGCCGCGAGCTGCTCGATGGTCTCCTCGGAGAGCGCCTTCCCACTGGCGGACTGACGCACCAGCTCCGCGGTGAGCGCGGGCGACAGGCGCTCCAGCGTGAGGACCTGGATCTTCTCCTTCCCAGGCCAGGTGGGCTCGAAGCCGCGGCGGGCGGTAAGGAAGACGCAGAGCCGCCATTTCTCGATCCGGGCCAGCAGGTAGCCCAGCAGCTCCAGCGTCGAAGGATCCGCCCAGTGGAGATCCTCGACGATGGCAAAGACGGGACGCTCCTCGGTCATCCGCTGCAGCAGCGTCGCGAGCGCCTCCAGCGTCTTCTCCTTCAGCAGCTCCGGGCTGAGCCGGAGGTGAGGTGGCGCCTCGGCCACGGGCAGCGAGAGGAGACTCGCCACCAGGAACACGTGCTCCGGCGGCAGGCCCGCCGCCCGCATGCGCCCCTCCACCTTGCGCAGGTTCGCCTGCGGGCTGCCCTCGGACTCGAGCCGCAGCAAGTGCTGGAGCAGCTCGATGATGGGGGCGAAGGCGCTCGTGCGGAACTGCACCCAGCACTGGCAGCGCAGGCGGATGACGCTGTCCTGAGGAACCCGCTCGCGCAGCTCCTGAATGAGCCGGGACTTGCCGATTCCCGCCTCGCCTCGGACGAGGACGAACGCGCCCTGGCCCATGCAAGCGCGCTCCCAGCTCTCGAGCAACTGGTGCAGCTCGGGCTCGCGGCCCACCAGCGGCGTGAGGGGTCCCTGGGCATGGGTGCGCTCGAAGCGGCTCGTGGTGCGCTGCTCCCTCAGCAGGCGGTGCACGTCTAGCTTCGCCATCCCCGCCAGCCCCTGGAAGAACCGGGGGCCGAGCGGCTCGGTGCGGAAGCCGCCTCGGACGAGCTTCCACGTGGTGTGGCTGAGGCACACCGTGTCGGGCGCCGCCTCATGGGCCAGCCAGAGTGCGATCTTCGGCGCCTCGCCCTGGAGCGCGGGAGTGCGTCCGCGCAGCTCCACGGGGAGGTTGTCCAGCACCACCGTGTCCGTGTGCACCCCCACCTTCACGGTGAGCTTTCGGCGCGGGAGGTACGGCAGCTTCTGCTGGATGGCTGTGCCCAGGTGCGTGGCGAGAAAGAGTCCCGCGCGAGCTGCCTTCTCCGGGTCCTCCTCGCGCGCCTGGGGATAGCCGAAGCACGCAAGCGCCTCGTCCCCCATGCACGTGGTGATGGAGCCCTCGTGCTGCTGGATGATCTCCGAGAAGGACTGGTGGAAGGCACCTTCCAGTTCGCCAAAGTCCTCCGCATCCAGGTGCTCGGCCAGCCCCGCCAGATCGGCCAGCCAGCACGACACCAGCGTCACCTGGCGGCGCTGCGGCGCCAGGCTCCGAGGCTCGTCCCGCCACGGCGTAAGGCCCTCCTCGATGCGGCGCAGGCGCTCCCGGAGCTCGGCGGCGCTGGAGAGCCGCTCCCGGGGAGTCTTCGCCAGCATGGAGGCCACCAGCTTCTCCAGCTCCTCGGGCAGCCCAGGCCGCCGCTCGCTCAGGCGCGGCACCGGTGCATCGGAGAGCACCCGCGCCCTCAGCTCCGCCAGGCTCGTCTCTATATAAGGAGGAACACCCGCGAGCAGCTCGTACAGCATGACCCCGGCAGCCCAGATGTCCGTGCGCTCGTCCTGCGCCTCTCCCCGCCATTGCTCTGGAGCCATGTAGCTGGGCGTCCCTGCCGCGGGGAAGTTGGGCGCCGCTGGGAAGACGGCCGCGGTGAGCCACGCGAGCCCGAAGTCCAGGATCTTCACCTGCCCCTTCTGGGTGATGAAGACGTTCCCCGGCTTGAGGTCCCGGTGGACGATGTGGTGCTCATGCGCGTGGCCGAGTCCCGCCGCCACAGCGGCCATGATCTCCAGGGTGCGCGGCAGCGAAGGGTGCTCCTGCAGCAACAGGGCGGACAGGCACTCCCCCTCCAGGCACTCCATCACCAGGAAGGGAATCCTGGGCTCCCATGACGCCCCGCTCCACTCGGACACGTCGAAGATCCGGACAATGTTCTCGTGGTCGAGCTGCGCCACGGCCCTCGCCTCCTGCCGCAGCAGGGAGCTCATGGGCAGCTCGCCCAGCCCCTCGCGCGGGAGCAGGAACTTGAGCGCCACCACGCGCTGAAGCTCCTTGTCCCGGGCCCGGAACACCAGGCCCATCGCGCCACCCCCCAGCTGATCCAGGATCTCGAAGCGCTGCCCGTCCTGCCCTCCCAGGTGCTCGCCCCGGAATGGGACTCGCAGTGGAACGGAGACCTGGGCTACCTGAGCCAACAAGGAGTCATCGAGGTCGGCGTCGTCAGCCTCGTCCCACACGGCCTCCTCGCCGTGCGCCTGCTCGTCCGAATGCTCTTCGTCTGGACGCATCTCCCCGCCTTTCGGAACGCGTGGTCCCCTCGGGCGCAGCGCCTCCGACACACGTTAGGAACCGTGGGGAGGGTAAGCAACGCGCCTGGCCCCGCACGGCTGATCCAGCAGCCTCATGAGCAAGCGGAAGCCCGGCCCTCCCTGCGCCGCGCGCGAAGCCGAGCAAGCAGCACTCAGGGTGCGCACGCATCCTCCGGGCTGGACGGTCTGTCCCACATCACACCGAGGAGGGGAGAACTCGATCCAGACAGAGAGACCTGAGAGACGGAAGGCAACGACACCATGAGCACGATCCTCCTCGTTGATGATGAACAGGAAATGCTCGACCTCTTCACGGAAGTGCTCGAGCTGATGAACCACCGCGTGCTGGGCGCGCGTGACGGGCGCGAGGCACTGTCCATCGCCCGCGAGGCGAACCCGGATCTCGTGGTGACGGACTGGAACATGCCGCGCATGACCGGGCTGGAGCTCTGCCACGAGCTGCACGAGGACACACGGCTGCGTGACATTCCCATCATCCTGCACAGCTCCGCCGGCAACCCGCACGCTCCGGGAGTCCAGTTCGTGCCCAAGAGCTGTGCGATGGAGGAGTTCGAGGCGCTCGTGAGCCGGCTGCTCGCCAGCACGCAGCCACAGCGCCGGACGGCATCTCACGAGCTCCAGGGGTCCCGCTCGCCTCCTCCGCACACCATGCCCGCGCCCTCGGAGTGCGAGGCGTTCACGTTCAACCTGAAAGGTGAAGCGGAATGCTCCACGGCACACTGACGATCGTCACGAAGATCCGGCCCTCGAAGGTGAAGGCGCTCGAGGCGCTCCTGGGAGAGCTCAACGCGCGCATCCGCGAGGGCGAGGCGCATCCCTTCGAAGGCGTGGAGGGGCTCTCCTTCGCGCGCTGGGGCATCCTCGAGCCCGGGCCGGACGGCGAGCGGCTGCTGGTGTTCGGCGCGGACTTCAGCGCAGAGGATGGCCGGTACCGGAAGCGCTCGAGGGAGTTCCTGGAGCGGCTCGTCGTCGGGCTCTGCGCGCACCGGAAGGAGTCAGGTCCTCGCGCCTTCGATGCCATCTACCGCTGCTGCGCGGGCTACCCCGCCAAGGGGCTGCGCAAGCCCAACCGGGTGTTCGAGTTCCTGAAGACCCACTCCGTGCCCTACACGGCGCGCCAGGTCGACTTCGCCTACCGGGTGGAGACGGCCGAGGGCATGCGCCAGCTCTTGTCGTTGAGCGACGCCGTCGAGCACCACTTGAACACCCACCGCCACCCGCTCGAAAGCCTGGCCCGGGACGAAGAGCTCGGAGTGGAGCGGGTACACCAGGAGATTCAACAGCACCTGCGTCCGCTCCAGCCCGTGCTCTCCGATTCCGAGTGGAGGCGGCGCTGGGACTTGGCGCGCTCCCGAGCAGCCTGGGCCACCCTGCTCTATCCCGCGGTCCGCTACGCCGTGGCGCTCCCGCTGGTGGGCCTCTGCAGTGCCATTGCCGCCGTCGAGAAGAAGGCTCGGGGCCTCTTCCACCGCCGGGCTCCCATCGAGCCGCGCCAGGCCCTCCATCCCCTCCGGGTCCTCCGGAACTACCCACGGGAGCCGCAAGGCCCGGTGCAGAACCCGATGATCCACGTCGCCACCCTGGAGCCGGGGCTCGTTGCCCGGGCCGCGCTGTGGATGACGCTGCGGAGCGTGAACCTGCGGCTGCTGCGCTACGTGGTGGGGCTCAACCACATCCGCGCCATCCACTGCGCACGCTGGGTCCTGCTGACGAACCGCCGCAGTGGGCGAGGCTCGCTGCTCCGGCCTCGGACGCACCGGCTGCTGTTCTTCAGCAACTATGACGGGAGCTGGGAGTCGTACATCGACTCCTTCGTGGACGACCCCGAGGTGCGCGAGTTCCTGGTGCGCATCTGGAGCGGCACACAGGACTTTCCCCAGCGCCAGAGCAGCCGTCCCTTCGTGGAGCCCTTCAAGGCGTGGATCCAACAGCAGCAGGTGCCCACGCGCGTCTGGTACAGCGCCCACCTGCATGGCCCGGCGGGCCGCGTGGAGCCCTCCATCCCGGATCTCCACCACTTGCTCCAGCTGCGACGGCTGCTCGCGCGCGGCGACGTCTCCTCCGCGGAGGCAAAGCAGGCGCTGGGCTCGTTCCTGTCACGAGGCGTCTTCGATCCCGAGCCCCACCTCATGAGGGCCCGGGAGTGGTTGAGCTACATCTTGAAGCGGAGGGATCATGTTGCGGATCGACAGTTCACGAAGCCCGGTGCTCCAACGCGCCCAACGGCTGCTGCCGCCATTCCTGCGAAAGCGCCCACCCCGCGATCTCCGGCACCCGGCGGCCGACATCCAAGGGCTCGTGGTCCATGGGTACAAGGTCATGGACGCAGCGTGCTTCCTGCTGCTGAGGATCGAGGATCCCCCCCGGGCGAGGAGCTGGCTGCGCCAGACGCTCCCTGACATCACCACCGGGGCCGACAAGACCTCCGAGCAGCTCTCCCACTGGACGACGGGCGTGAACCTCGCGGTGACGTGGAGCGGGCTGCGGGCGCTCGGGCTTCCAGCCGAGGCGCTGGAGACCTTCCCGGAGGAGTTCCGCGACGGCATGTCCGCCCGCGCCGACATCCTGGGTGACGAGGACGTGAGCGCGCCCGAAGCCTGGGAGTTCGGTGGCCCGTCGGGTCCGGCGGCTCAGGAGGATCTCCACCTGCTGCTGATGCTCTACGGAACCACCGACGCAGAGGTCACCGCGCTGCTCGAGCTGCAGCGGGCCCGGCTCGAAGCGGGAGGCCTGCGAGTGCTGCACGCTCAGCGAGCCGCACGGCGCAAGAACTCCGAGGGCCACGCCATCGAGCACTTCGGGTTCCGCGATGGGATCTCCCAGCCACAGCTCGAAGGGTTCACCGATCCGAAGCACGCGGCGCTAGACCACGGCGGTCCCGTCAAGCCGGGGGAGTTCCTCCTGGGCTACGAGAACGAGTACGCGGAGGTTCCTCAGACGCCGGAGGTCCCTGCCGCGCTGGACGCATCGGGAGTCCTCCCGCCAGGCAGAGAGGCCGGCTGGAAGGAGCTGGGGAAGAACGGCAGCTTCCTCGTGATGCGCAAGCTCCGGCAGGACGTGGAGGCTTTCGAGCAGTTCCTCGAAGCGCACAAGTCGGTGGCCGTCGGCGAGACGGACGAGCAGAAGAAGCAGTGGCTCGCGGCCAAGCTGATGGGGCGCTGGCCCAACGGCGCGCCGCTGAAGCCAGGAGAAGACACGCCCCCGGCCCCCACCTCCGGCGGCAAGGACGGTGCCGACAACAGCTTCGGCTTCGCGGAGAAGGATCCGCAGGGCTACGGCTGCCCCGTGGCCTCGCACGTGCGCCGCGCCAATCCTCGGGATGCGCTGCCACCCAACGCGGAGCTGTCCCGGCAGGTGAGCCGACGCCACCGCATCCTGCGCCGGGGCATCACCTACTCGGACGGGGCGGACCAGGGGATGATCTTCATCGCCCTCAACGCCAACATCGCCCGGCAGTTCGAGTTCCTCCAGCAGACGTGGCTCAACAACGGCAAGTTCGGCGGCCGGTATGCGGAGCGGGATCCGCTCGTGGCACAGGGGACTCGAGCCATGACGGTGCCCCGTCAACCCCTGCGCCGCTGCGTGGAGGGCCTTGAGCGCTTCATCACCGTCCGAGGCGGTGCCTACTTCTTCCTACCAGGCCTCAAGGCCCTGAAATTCCTAGCGAATCTGAGGTGAGACGCCCCTACCCGCTGTAGGGCGAGTGCCGTAGAGTGCGCCCCCAGCAAGGAGTGTCATGAACAAAGGAACCAGCGTCGCCGTTGTCCTGGTGTTCGCGCTTGTCTGCGGTGTTGTGCTGTACAACAAGCTCTCCCCCAGCGGGAGCCAGGGCACGGCCACTTCGGATGGCCGCCCCGCCGAGGGCAGCGCCAAGCCCGCAGAGAAGCCCAGCAAGGACACCATCCAGGTCCTCTACGCCTCGTCCGACGGCAAGAAGGAATGGGTCAACGACGTCGTCAAGACGTTCAACGACAAGCAGGTGGAGATCAACGGCAAGGTCGTCGTCGTCAAAGCCGAGCACATGCGCTCGGGCGAGAGCCGCGCCGCAATCCTCGCCGGCAAGTCCCAGCCCACCATCTGGGGGCCCGCGGGCAAGAGCTGGATCGATCTCATCAACCAGGACTGGCAGACGCGCATGAACCGCCCCTTCGTGCCCCAGGCGAAGGACACGGTGAACACCGCGCTCATCATCGCCCTGTGGAAGCCCATGGCCGAGGCGCTCGGCTGGCCCAAGAAGGAGATCGGCTGGGATGATCTCCACAGGGTCGTCACGAATCCCAAGGGCTGGAGCGCGCTGGGCCATCCCGAGTGGGGCGCCTTCAAGTTCGGGCACTCGCACCCGGACTACTCCAACTCCGCCATGCTCTCTGTGATCAGCATGATCTACGCGGGCGCTGACAAGACTGCGGGCCTCACCTCGGCGGACATGAAGAACCCCAAGGTGGTGTCGCTGCTCAAGGACATCGAGCGCTCCATCGTCCACTACGGAGAGAGCTCCAGCTGGCTCATGGACAAGCTGTGCGCGCGCGGCCCGTCCTACCTGTCCGCCGTCACCGTGTACGAGTCGTCCGTGGTGAAGGCCAACGACAAGTGCAAGACCAAGCCCTTCCCCTTCGTGGCCATCTATCCCAAGGAGGGTACCTTCTGGGAGACGCACCCCGCAGGCGTCGTGGACGCCGACTGGGTCACCGAGGATCAGAAGGCCGGCGCCCAGGCGTTCCTCGACTTCCTCACGTCATCCGAGCAGCAGGCCAAGGCTCCGAAGTACGGCTTCCGGCCCGCGCTGAAGGACGTGCCGCTCACCGCGCCGTTCGACGAGGACCATGGCATCTCGCCCAACGCCCAGCGCAAGGAGCTGGAGTACATCAACGAGGACCTGTTCCAGCGCGCCAACACGCTCTGGCACGAGACGAAGAAGAAGGCCGCCATCTGGGTGGTCCTGGATACCTCGGGCTCGATGAACGGCAAGCCGATGGACGCGGCCCGCGAGGGCACGGTGAAGTTCCTCAAGCGCATGGAGCCGGAGGACCTGCTCCAGGTCATCTCCTTCAGCGAGGCCCCCACCCCGCTGGGCAACCCGGGCAAGGTGCGTGAGTCGGGCGAGAGCCTCGTGCAGAAGGTCCAGGGCCTGTACGCCCACGGGCAGACCTCGCTGTACGACGCGATCATCCTGGCGTTCGACCAGATCGAGCAGGCGCGCAAGACGGACCCCGAGCCGCGCAGCTACGGCATCGTCGTGCTCTCGGACGGCAAGGACACCTCCTCGAAGCGGAACCGGCCGGATCTCATCGAGCGGCTGCCCAAGCCCGAGGACACCGAGGGCACGCGCGTCTTCACCATCGCCTACGGCAACGAAGCGGACGAGGAGCTGCTGCGCACCCTCAGCGATCGCTCGAACGCGCTGATGGTGAACGGCGACAGCGCGGACCTCGACAAGCTGTACCACCAGATCGCGTCGTACTTCTGAGAGCGCGTGAAGGGACCCAACTGGCAGAGGCTGTTTCCGGCCGCGGGGATGCTCGCGACGGCCGGCGTCACCGCGGCAGCGACCCACGAGTGGTGGGTGCTGGGACTGGGGACGCTGGCCTCCGTGGTGCTCGCCCTGCTGAACCGTGGCGGCCCCCAGCTCCCCCCAGGACTGGATGCCGAGCACCGTGAGCGGGCCCGGCTGCTCTGGGAGGCCAAGGAGCAGCTGGGGGTGGAGCTGGCGAAGGTGCCCGAGGCCGCGCGCGAGATGCTCGCGGTCTCCGCGCCACAGCTGGAGCGCATTGGCGCGCAAGCGATGGCGCTGGTGGCCCGGCACCAGGAGCTGCAGTCGTTCCTGGCGCAGACGGGAGAGAAGGGACTGGCCGAGGAGCGCGACCGGCTGGAGCAGCTCGCCTCGCAGAGCCATGACAGCGCCGCCGCCGAGCGCTACCGGGACGCGGCGAAGGTCCGCGAGGGACAGCTCGCGGATGCCGCCGCGCTTCGGGGGCAGGTGTCCCGGCTGGACGCGGAGCTGGCCGAGCTCCAGGCCCGGCTGGAGGCCGTGAAGGTGCAAGTGCTGACGTTGCGCTCGGCCCGGGCGGACTCGGGAATCGTCGAGAGCTCGCGGCGGGTGACCACGGATCTGTCCAAGCTGTCGCAGGACATCGGCGTGATCTCGGACAGCTTCGCCGAGGTCGCCGGGGCGCCTGGCCAGCCACAGAGAACACGAAACTCATAGCAGTCAGGAGAACGGAATGAAGGCACATCTGGGAGTGGCAGCCGCGCTGCTCATGGGCTCGACGGCGGTGGCGCAGACCGCTCCTGCTCAGGCGAAGAAGGGCAAGCAGGAGCAGCAGCCGAAGCTGGTGGTGCTGCTGGTGGTGGATCAGCTCGGCGCGGACGTGCTGTCGAAGATGGAGCCGCGCCTGAGCCCCAAGGGCATCAAGCGCATCCTCGGTGGCACGCGCTTCACCGACTCCACGTACCGGCAGCTGGCCACGTACACGGGCCCCGGGCACGCGCTGCTGGGCACCGGCGTCTACCCGCACAAGAGCGGCATCGTCTCCAACAAGTACTACGATCGCACCACGGGCAAGAGCGTCACCACGCTGCTCGATCCGGCCCACCCGCTGATCGACTCGCCCGCGGATCCGGAGGATGACTCCTCGCCGGAGAAGCTGCTGGCGCCCACGGTGGGCGATCTGCTCAAGCAGAAGAGCCCGGACTCGAAGGTGGTGGCCATCGCCCTGAAGGACCGCGCGGCGGTGCTGATGGCGGGCCACACCGGCAAGGCCTACTGGCTGTCCGAGAGCACCGGAAAGATGACCACCTCCACCTTCTTCGAGAGCGCCCTGCCCGCCTGGGTCACGGGGTTCAACTCGAAGAACCCCATGGATGCGCAGTTCGGCAAGGTGTGGGACCGCTCGCAGCCGGCCGCGAAGTACTTCGGCCCGGACGAGGCCGCCTACGAGGGCGACTACAAGGGCCTGGGCAAGACGTTCCCGCACAAGATCACGGGCAAGCTCGACAAGCCGGGGCCTGACTTCTACACCGCCTTCGCCGCCACCCCGTACGCCACCGACTGGGAGCTGACCTTCGTGAAGGCCGCCGTCGAGGCCGAGGGCCTGGGCGCGGACGCGGCGCCGGACATCCTGGCGGTGAGCTTCACCGCGCCGGACTACGCGGGCCACGCGTACGGCCCGGACAGCCACGAGGTGCAGGACTCGATCCTCGGGGTGGACCGCGCCATCGGCGACCTGGTCACCTACCTGGAGAAGAAGGTCGGCGCGAAGAACCTCGTGTTCGCGTTCAGCGCGGACCACGGCGCGGCGCCAGCCCCGGAGAAGCTCGCGGCCGAGGGCAAGACGGTGCGGCGCATCAAGAAGGCCGAGCTGAAGGCCGCCGTCCAGAAGGCCCTGCAGGACAAGTACGGACCGGGTGAGTGGGTCTCCGCGCTGGAGGACCCGAGCATCTATCTGAACACGAAGCTCGCCGAGGAGAAGAAGATCGCTCCCGCGGAGTTGGAGAAGACGGCGCTGGAGGCCGCGCTCAAGGTGCCGCAGATCGCCGCTGGCTTCACCCGGACAGAGCTGATCGCCGGGACGAACCCAGAGCGCCCCTACTTCAAGGAGACGCGGCTGACCTTCCACCCGGACCGGGCGGGCGAGGTGCTGCTGGTGCCCGCGGAGAACTCCTTCTGGGGCAAGTACGGCGAGAAGTCCGAGGGCTCCACCCACGGCAGCCCGTATGGGTACGACAAGCACGTGCCGCTGGCCTTCTACGGCGCGGGCATCAAGAAGCAGGTGGTGAAGACGCCGGTGGATCAGGCCGACATCGCCCCCACGCTGGCCGCGTTCCTCGGGATCGAGATCCCGAACGCCGACGGCCAGGTCCGCCCCGAGGTGAAGAAGTAGCGCGGGCGGTGGAGCACCTCCTGAGGCTCTGCCACCCGGAGCCTCAGGAGTCTTCCGGGCCTTCCACGAGCATCTTCAGCCGTCCGAGTGACGCGTCCCACTGCTGGGAGATCGAATCCAGGCAGCGGCGGGCCTCCTCGAGCGGCCCCGGCTCCAGCTCCCAGATGCTCTCGCGGCCATGGCGCAGGCTGCGGACGACCCCGGCCTCGGCCAGCACGTGCAGGTGCTTGGTGACGGCCTGCCGGGTGACGCCCGCCCCGTCCGTGAGGCGCGCGATGGACATGGGCCCGTCCGTGCACAGCCGGGACACCAGCCGCAGGCGCGTCTCGTCTCCGAGCGCGGCGAAGATGGGAGCAGAGGCTCTCAGCCCGCCCTCCGCGACTCCCGCGCTAGGCCGTCGCGCTGACATGCTTCTCGATGTTCCCCATCTGGATCGTCCAGCCCTCCTCGTTGCCCCGGTAGAGCTTGTCCCGGTGGGAGAGTGGAAGCTGATCGAAGCCGGACTCCGAGAACTTGAGCAGCGTGCCGCCGGGGGCCTCCTCGAGCTCGAAGACGCACAGGGTCGTGGGCCCGTTCAGGTCCACCTTGCCGTCGATGATGTGGTGCCAGCGCCAGGCGAACACGCGCTCCTTGTCCAGCCGCTCGATGATCATCACGTAGGGGTGGTGCGCGTAATCCGGGTGCGTGATTGTCCCCTTCACGTGGGCGCCCAGAGCGATGGGGTCATGGAGCTTGACCCCAAACCAGCTCCCGAACTCCTCGGCGGTCGTCAGCGCCCGCCAGACCCGTGATCGCGGTGCGCGGAGCAGCAACTGCTTCTCGATGCGATCGGTACTCGTGGTTCCCATGTGCAACCTCCCGGTTGCACATTACAGACAGGGCTCCGGAAGCGCAACCATTCAGTTGCTCATGGCTGGGCAGCTGGGCGGGCGGGGGCCGTGGCTGCCCGCTCTCTTGGCTGTCCTCGCAGCGGATCACTTCCCACATTGGGAGGGGATGCCAAAGAGACCTGACCCTCCCGAGCGCCATCCACCCGCTGGCGAGAGCGCTGAGCGTGCGGACACGTACGCCTCGGATCAGGACGACTCTTTCCTTCTGCAGGTGGCCCGCGTGGATCCGCTGCTGAGGACGCCCAAGCCAGGGGAGCGGCTGGGCGGCCGAGACGGCGCCCGCTTCGAGATCCGCGAAGAGCTGGGCGGTGGGGCGATGGGGCACGTGTTCCGGGCCTGGGACAAAGAGCTCCAGCGGGTGGTGGCGCTCAAGTTCCTGAGGCCCCGCACGGTGATGGCCGAGCCCCGGCTTCGGGCGGCACTGCGCGAAGAGGCCCGCGCCATTGCCCAGCTGGACCACGAGAACATCGTCCGGATCTTCGACGTATCCGAGTGGCAGGGACAGCCCTGGGAGCCCTGGGTCCCCTTCCTGGTCATGGAGTGCCTGGACGGCGAATCTCTCTCCTCGCTCCTACGGCGGGAGCGGCCCGAGCTGCGGCAGGCCCTGGAGCTCATGAGCACCCTGGTCGCGGGTCTGGCGCACGCTCACGAGCACCACGTCGCGCACCGGGATCTCAAGCCGAGCAACGTCTTCATCACGCGGCGGGGCCAGCTCAAGCTCATCGACTTCGGGCTGGCGCATTTCACGACAAGCAAGGCTTCGGGGACGCCGCAGTTGCCCACAGCGGGGACGCCGCCGTACATGGCCCCGGAGCAGTGGCGAGGCGAGGCGCAGGACGAGCGCACGGACGTCTGGGCCGCCGGTGTCGTGCTGTACGAGCTGCTGACGGGGCAGCTCCCCTACCCCGGCACGAACCTCGCGGAGCTGCGTGCGCTCGTGACGTCCCAGGAGCCAGTCCCCTCGGCTCGCGAGCTCCGTCCAGAGCTGCCTCCGGCCGTGGAACCGCTGCTGACCAAGGCGCTGGCCAAGAATCCGGCGGAGCGTTTCCCCTCCGCGGTCGAGCTTCGAGAAGCGCTGTCCCGGCTCCAGGAGACGCTGGGCCCCTGGAGGGAGAAGCCCCAGGCGCTCGGGCCTCAGCGCCGGCAAGTGACGCTGGTGTGCTGCCAATTGGCGGGGCTGGACAGAGTCTCCCCCGAGCTCGATGCGGAGAGCAGCGGCGAGTGGGAGGCCACCTTCCAACGGCGGTGCTCGGAGATCCTCCGGCAGCATGGAGGCACCCTGGCCTCATGCATTGGAGATCAAGTGCTGGCCTGCTTCGGGTATCCCCTGGCCCGAGAGGAGGGCTCGGAGCACGCGGTGCGCGCGGGGCTGCACGTGGCGCAGGAGCTGGACCCGGAGCTGGCGCCTCTGTCCCATGGAGCGCTGGCCGTGCGGGTGGGGATCCACACGGATCTGGTGACGCTCGATGAGCTGCCCACCCAGACTCAGGGGTGGACGCCCTCCATCCAAGGCGAGGCGCCCCGGTTCGCCGTGTGGCTGGCACGCCAGGCCCCACTCGGAACCGTGCTCCTCAGTGAGGCGACGTGGACCCTGGTGAGTGGCGCCTTCGAGACCGAGGCCTGCGGCCACGCTTCCTATACAGGGGTGTTCGGTGCTCGGGAGGTGGCGCTGCACCGGGTCCTGCGCGAGCGGAGAACGCCGCTCCGGTTCGATCGCCCCCGCGTGGGCGGACTGCTGCCGTTTATCGGGCGGAACGCGGAGCTGCAACAGCTCCTCGCCTGCTGGCAGGAGACGCGCGGCGGTCAACGCACCGCCGTCCTCCTCCGAGGCGAGGCCGGCATCGGCAAGTCGCGCCTCATCCGCGAGCTGGGCCAGCGCGCGGCTTCGGAGCCGCATGCGGTACTGCGCGCCCAGTGCTGGGCGCAGTTCCGCACCAGCGCCTTCTATCCTGTCGTGGAGGCCCTGCAGCACTTCTTCCATCTGGCCCCGGAAGATGCGCCCGCGCAGCGCCTGCACCTGCTGGAAGCACAGCTCGCCGGGCTGGAACTGTCTTCCGCGCAGGCGCGGCTCATCGCGGTGTTCCTCTCGCTGCCGGTGCCGGAGGAGTCCCCTCACCTCCGGCTGCAACCCCAGCTCCTCAAGGAGCGGACCTTCGAGGCGTTGGCGGCCTTGCTCGGGCACATGGCCGCGAAGCACCCCATCCTCGCCATCTTCGAGGACCTGCACTGGGCCGACCCGTCCACGCTGGAGCTGCTGACCTTCCTGCTGGCTCACTCCCAAGGACACCGGCTGTGCCTCATGTTCAGCGCCCGCCCGGACTTCCCGCTCCCGGCCTCCTGGGCCCCCAGGCTGAAGCAGCTCACGCTGGAGCGGCTGCCCGCGGAGCTCGCCGCAACCCTGGTGAGAGAGGCCGCCCACGGCAGGGCCTTGGCTCCGGAGGTGGTGGACCGGCTGGTGGCCACCACCGACGGCATCCCCCTCTTCGCCGAGGAGATGACCCGCATCGTGTTGGAGCGGCGCTCGCCCTCGGGGACGGGAGTCTCTTCCTCCGTCCCCATCACCTTGAACGAGCTGCTGCAGGCCCGCCTGGACGCGCTACCTCACCGGCAGAAGGCGCTGGCCCAGCTCTGCGCCATCATGGGCCGCAGCTTCGATCACGCCTTGCTCTCGGCCACCGCGGACCGCACCGAGGCCGCGCTGAAGCAAGACCTCCGAGGGCTGCTGGAAAGGGGCCTGCTCCAGCAACAGGGTGACGATCCGCCTCGGTACCAGTTCCGGCACGCGCTCCTGCAGGAGGCGGCCTCTCAGTCCCTGCCTCGGGGCACGCGGCGGCAGTACCACCAGCGCATTGTCCAGGCGCTGGCGGAGCAGTTCCCCGACGTGGCGGAGACACAGCCGGAGCGGCTCGCCCACCACTACACCGAGGCGGGAGACGTGGAGTCCGCTCTGCGCTGGTGGGCCGTTGCCGGAGAGCGCGCCGCGATGCGCTCAGCCAATCCAGAGGCGGTCAGCCACTTCACCCAGGCCCTGACGCTGCTCAACCGCCTCCCCGACTCCCCCGAGCGCACCCGCACAGAGCTGAAGCTCCGGCTGGCCCTGGGCATTCCCCTGCTTCAGGTCCAGGGCTATGGCTCCACCGAGGTGGAGCAGACCTACGAGCGTGCCTACACGCTGTTCCACGAGGTGGGAGACACGCTGCCCCAGGTGGAGCTGTCGTACTGGAGCCTCTTCCACTACCACTACGCGAGGGCGAAGCTCGATCAGCTCCAGGAGCTGGGCGCCTTGCTCGTGGAGCAGGGCCAGCGCCACCACCTCCGCGAGCTGCTCGTGCAGGGGCACCGGGCCATCACGCTCAGCGCCTTCACCCGGGGAGACAACCTCCTGGCCCTGGAGCATGTCGAGCGAGCCCTGGAGGCGTCAGACTTCACGCTCGAGCAGCACCGGACGCTCGCGGTGAAGCACTGGATCAGCCCTCGGGCGGCCGCGCTGGCGTTCGACGCCGTACTCCAGGCGCTCTTGGCCCGGCCCACCCAGTCCCTGCGCTCCACCCAGGAGGCCGTGAAGCTGGCGCGAGAGGTGGCCCACCCGCACACCTCGGCCTTCGTGCTGACCTACGCCGGGGTGAGCGCCCAGCTCCTGCGAGAGCCCCAGCAAGTCCTGCAGTGGGCCGAGGCAGGCTTGGCGCTCTCGCGCGAGCACCGGCTCCAGGTCTGGCTGGTGTGGTCCGTGCTCCTTCGGGCCTGGGCGATCGCCGAGCAGGGCCGTGTCTCCGAGGGCCTCCAGACGCTGTGCCAGGCCATTGAGCAGGTGAAGGGCACCGGTGTGCGAACCACCTTCCCCTTCTTCTTCGGACTGCGCGCGGCGCTGCACCTCAAGCTGGGCCAGTCCGAGGCAGGGCTGGCCGCGGTGAAGAACGGCCTGGAGTGGGCCGAGGCCACGGGGGAGCACTCCTCCGACGCCGAGCTGTACCGGGTGCGGGGAGAGCTGCTGCGGCAGCTCGAGCAGGAGCGGGAAGCGGGAGAATCCTTTATGGTTGCCATCACCGTGGCCCGCCAGCAACACGCGCTCCTGTTCGAGCTGCGCGCGACCGTGAGCCTCGCCCGTCAACTCTGGGACCTGGGTAGGCCGCAGGAGGGCGCGCAGCGGCTGGCCCCGCTTCATGCGAGATGTGCACCCGGCGGCACTTGCGTGGACCTCGCCGAAGCAAATGGACTGCTCTCGCGGCTCGCTGGCGCTACATTGGGCACGGCGCATGTTCCGCCTGCGCTTTGATCCCATTCCGAGGTTTTTATGCACGCTGCTCTTCGCTCCGCGGCTCCGCTGCTGCGGGGCTCTCTCCTCTTGCTGACCCTTGCCGCCACCGCCTGCGGCTCGAGCGACGAACCCGAGGACTACGTCCATCCCTTGGCGGAAGGCACGCCCATCTGCGGGCGGGCGGACCTCCAGGAGCAGTTCCCGTACTCGATCCGCTCCCAGAAGCTCCCGGTGCTCGTCCACTACTACAAGGAGCAGGAGAAGGAGACGGCGCAACAGGTGCTCGCCTTCGTCGAGAAGGGCTGGGACTACCACGTCAACCAGCTCGGCATGCGCCAGCCGCTCACGGACGGCGGCGAGTGCGGCCCCGATGACGCGTTCGATGTGTTCGTGTGGAAGGGCCACCGCAGCTGCCTGGTCAACGTCCTCTCCGGCGACGACTCCACCGCGTGGGATGACCGGCGCGGCTTCATGGTGGTCGACGCGTGGGGGCCCTATGGAGGGCCCGAGCTCGAGGAGACGGTGGTCCACGAGATGGCGCATGCCTCTCAGGCCGCGGATGACTGGTACGAGGCCCCCCATACCTTCGAGATGTCCGCCGTCTTCGCGGATCAGGTCTACGCGAACCGCTACATCAAGACGTACTTCGATGACTTCCAGGCCCACCCGGACTGGGCGCTGGACCGGGATGACAAGTACGACACCTGGTACATGTATGGCTCCTCGATGTACCTGCTGTACCTGAAGGATCGCTTCTTCGACGGAAAGCCGCAGTTCCTCTCGCAAATGTGGCTCAAGTCCCGGAACCCGCCCGGAGCGGAAGATGATCAGACGCTCAACGAGCCGGACTTCGCTGATGCGCTCGACGACATGCTGGCCTCGCACAACTCGAGCTACGTGGCCACCGTGCCCGAGTTCGCGCGCTGGCGCTGGTACACGGGGGACCACATCGACGATCGCCACTTCCGCCACTTCCAGAATGGGCTGGAGAACCTGCAGGCGGCGAAGCTCGCGCTGGCGGCCCAGGTGGACGCGGTGCCCAGCACCATCTCCATCAGCGAGAACGCGCCGATGATGCTGGGGACGAGCTACATCGAAGTGAAGGCCTCCGCGGGGACGCCGCAGACGCTCTACGTGTCCCTCCAGGCCCCGCTCAACGTGGGCCGCCGCTTCGTCGTCCAGGCCGTGCCCGGACTGACCGCGGACTCCGACGGTGAGACCCTGGAGCTGTCCTCGGGTCCCCAGGTGCTGAAGCTTGCGGCCGATCAGCGCCGGACCTTGATCGTGACGGCCATCCCGACGGGCCCGTATGACCCGGACCTGCGGACGGAGGATCGGTATCCCTTCTCGATCATCCTCTCGGACAAACCGTAGACCGGCAAACGCTGGCCCGCTCCCCCAGTGGGCCAGCGGCCTCGTCCATGTCACAACGGGAGCGAGTGCACTCCTCCAGCCCTAAAAGGGGACAGACAGACATGGACTCGAGCATCACACCTGAGCGGATCCTTCAGTTGGGAATGGGGTTCTGGGGCGCCAAGACGTTGCTGAGCGCAGTGGAACTGGGCCTCTTCACGGAGCTGGCCGAGGAGCCGCTCCGCGGAGATGCGCTGGCCGCGAGGCTGAAGCTGCACCCGCGGAGCTGGCGCGACTTCCTCGATGCGCTGGTGGCCCTGGGCATGCTGCGGCGGGAGGAGGACGGCCGGTACGCCAACACGCCCGAGACAGGCATGTTCCTGGTGCGCACCCGGCCCGGCTACATCGGCGGCATGCTCGAGATGGCCAACGCCCGGCTGTATGGCTTCTGGGGCTCGCTCACCGAGGCGCTGCGCACGGGGCAGCCGCAGAACGAGCAGAAGACCGGAGGCAACGTCTTCGACGCCGTCTACAAAGACCCCGCGAACCTGCGCAGATTCCTCCAGGGGATGAGCGGTGCGAGCCTGATTCCGGCGCGCGCCATCGCCGCGAAGTTTCCGTGGAAGCGCTATCAGAGCTTCGCCGACATTGGCACGGCCCAGGGCTGCCTGCCCGTGCAACTCGCGCTGGAGCACGAGCACCTCACGGGCATTGGCTTCGATCTTCCGCCGGTCCGTCCTGTCTTCGAGCAGTACGTGAGCGAGCATCAGCTGTCCGGGCGGCTGCGCTTCCAGGACGGCGACTTCTTCCGCAACCCCCTGCCCGAAGCCGATGTGCTCGTGATGGGGCACATCCTGCACGACTGGGATCTCGAGCAGAAGAAGGCCTTGCTCGCGGCGGCCCTGCGCGCCCTGCCTCGGGGAGGCGCCCTGGTGGTCTATGACGCCATCATCGACGACGCGCGGCGCACCAACGCCTTGGGTCTGCTGATGAGCCTGAACATGCTCATCGAGACGCGCGGTGGCTTCGACTACACGGGGGCGGACTGCGCCGGGTGGATGCGGGAGGCGGGCTTCGGGGAGGTCCGCATCGAGCACCTCGCCGGGCCCGATTCGATGGTGATTGGCGTGAAGACGGCGTGACCGCAGCCTGGCCCCTGCCCTTCTGAGCAGGCAGCAGAACGGCGGGCTTGCTCTCACTGAGCGTGTCACCAGATTGCACTGTCATGAACCCATCCGAGCTGGACCGAGGCGTGCGGCACCCGGGTCTCCGCAGATCTCGCCTCCTCGTCGTGCTGACCGCATGGCTCCTCGCCGCGGTGTTGGTGGGGACTTCCGCCCAGGCAGTCCCCAATCCAGCCGACCATCAGCCCGCGACATGGAACATGCAGTACGGACGGGATCGCTGGTCGCACGTCTACACCCTCTCCGAGCGGCATGATGTGATCGCCATCCAGGAGGCCCCCAACGAAGTTCCATCCGCAGCCACCCCGACTCAACGGAACCTCGGCAACATCGTCGAGTATCGATGGCGGGAGAGTGACCGCCACCCGGAACGCTTTCTCTACTTCCTCCCCCAGCCTTCCAGGAATCTCGCCGTGGTCACGCGCTGGCAGGCCACGGCTGCCGCCGAGATCCAAGGCCCCTACCGCGCCATGCTCGCCGTGGTTCACGATAACGAGCTGATGTTCGCCAGCGCGCACGCCTCCGCCAATGGAGGTGGCGACGCCGCCTCGCTGCTCCAACGGGCCGCCCAACATGCCCAGCAGAACAACTGGCGCTGGGCCGTGCTCGGCGACTTCAACCGTGACCCGGCGAACCTGCAGCGTCCGGCCAACACCTTTCTCTACCGCAGCGGACTGCCCACTCAGCGCTCGGGCGGCGAACTCGACTACATGGTGTCGGATCTCCAGACCAACGACTGGCATGCACGCGTCGGAGGCAACTCGAACAGCGACCATTGGCCCGTGCAGTTCGGCGCGCTCCGAGCCGGGGCACAAGCGCGGCTGTTGCACATCCACAGCGACAACAATGACCGGTTCATGGATGTCGATCGCGAGCGAACCGACAACGGCACGCGCGTCATCTCGTACCACGCCACCGGTAACAGGAATCAGCAGTGGTTTCTGGCCGAGACGGGCTATCGCTCCCATGAAGGCAAGCCGCTCTACCGCATCGTCAGCGCGGACAGCCTCAAGTGCCTCGACGTGGACAAGGGCCCCCGGGGCCACAGGAGTGACTACTTCAACATCTGGGATTGCCATCCTCCCCAGGGCACCACTGTTGGCGGCCCCCACACCGACACTCAGAACTTCACCCTGGAGCACCCGGTCGCCGATCAGCCCAACCTGACAATGCTGCGCCACAACGCCACGGGCCTGTATGCCAACATCCTGAGCAACGTTTCGGGCGACGGCGGCTGGGTGGGGCTGTATGACGACCAGTCGGGAATCACCCCTGTTCCCAACGAGACGTTCTACCTGCACCCCATCTTCCTGCCCTCGCCCTAGGCCCTCAGGACACCGGGCCATACCGAGAGCCACACCAGCTACATGGGCTCAGTCCAAGTAGCCCCAGCGCTCCTCTTCGAAGACATAGAAGGGCCGCCCGAACGGGATGTGCTCGGTCCAGCTCAACACGTGGCGCCCTGACTCAGGGCCCACGTCGTAGACGAATCCAAAGTGCGGGCCGCGGTACTTGGCCTCGGGCACGGACGGGAGGAACTCTGGCACGAGTTCCTCCAACGTCCCGGGGAGCCGGCCATGCCGCTGCTGAAAGGCTCGGCTCGCAGCGATGATCTGCTCCGCGCCCTTCCGAGCCCGCTCGCTGCCTGAGCGGTTGGGCCGGAGCAGGGTCACCAGCAGCAGCGTGCCTCCCAGCACCTGACCCGCGGTAGCACGGGCAGCGGTGAACAGTCGCTGGAGGGCTCCACTCGGCTTGGCCATGCGCCCTTCTTACCCTCTTCCGCAGTCCCTGGGGACCGCCTGGCGAGGGCCTCCACCGTCCCGCCGTCACAACACACCCCAGTCCCCTCTGCCCTCATGAACCTTTCAGAGAGGGCTTGGGATGTCGCGTAGGGTACACACCTGGGCAGTGACATGGACGCTCTCCTGCGTGAGCGGGTTCGCCGCTGCCGCACCCGCCACGGCCGCACGAGCCCCGAGCGAGGAGGTGCCACTGCCCGTCCCGGCGCCGGTCAGTGGAGCCCCTCGCCCGGGCGCTCCCTCTTCCTTCCTGGGCGTCGTCATCCCCCATGACTCGGTGGAGGTGAGCTCGAAGTTCGAGGGCCGCCTGGAGCGCCTGGAGGTCGACGTGGGCGACCGCGTCGAGCAGGGCGAGGTGCTGGCCCGGCTCGATGTCCGCCCGCTAGTGCAGGACCTGGCGGCAGCGCGGGCCAACCTCCAAGGCTCGCGCGCCGAGGAGCAGGCAGCCAGCCTCGCGCTCGCCGAGGCCCGGGAGAAGAAGGGCCGCTACTTCAGCCCGCGCTCGCTGGAGCTGGGCGTCTACTCGCAAGAGGAGCTGGCCAAGATCCGCTACGAGGAGAGCACGGCCACGGCGCGCCTCGCGGCCGCCCGAGCCCGCTCCCGAGAGCAACAGGCCCGTGTCGTGGAGCTGGAGCAGAGCGTGGGCGACGCCGTGCTCGTGGCGCCCTTCGCAGGAGTCATCGCCACGCGGCCCGTGAGCCCTGGAGCACGGATCGCCGCGGGCCAGCCCATCCTTCGCCTGCTGGGAACGGGAGGACGGAAGATCCGCTTCGCCGTCCCCGAGGAACAGGCGCGCCAGCTCGCGCCTGGCTCACCGCTGCGGCTGTCCATCGATCAACCCGGGCTAACACTCGCGGGCCATGTAGAGACGATCGCGCCCGAGGTGGATGCGGCAGCCCGGATGGTGTTCGCCGTCGCCGCCTTCGAGGCGCAGCCTCCCGACACGGTGGCCACCGGCATGGTGGCCCACGTCCAGCCGGGCCCCACGCCTGGGAGCGTCGTGCAGCGGGAGTCCAGCGATCCCACCCCGACGCAGGGCGGGCCGTAGCGCCTCATCGAGAACCGGCGCGCGAGGACTCTCACTCGCTCGGCCAGGAGCACAGACATGGAAGCCGTACGCTCGAAGATCTTCCGGGAGGAGGCCCTCCGCCACCATGAGGGCTCGCAGCAGGAAGGGGACGTCCTGCGCATCTCTCCGGCCTGGACGCGATGGACCTACTGGACGGTGCTGGGGCTGCTGCTCGTGGCGCTGGCGTACTCGCTGTTGGGCACGCTGCCCGAGTACGCCTCCGGTCCAGCCCTGGTGAAGGTAGATGGGCAGAGCCAGCTCACGGTGGATGCGCCGGGCGTCGTGTCCTCGGTGGAGGTGCGTCCCGGCCAGCAGGTCGAGCAGGGCCAGGCCCTGGTCCGCCTCCGCTCCGAGGAGGAGACCGTCTCGCTGGAGCGCATCCAGCGCGAGTTCGAGCTTCAGCTCATCCGCATCCTGAGAGACCCCTCGGACGAGAGCGCCCGGCAGGCGTTGACCTCGCTCCGGGCGGAGCGCGAGCTGGCCGAGGCGCGGCAGCAGGCACGGACGCTGCGAGCGCCCCAGGCGGGAGTGGTGAGCGATCTGCGGATCCGCCGGGGCCAGTACGTCACTCCGGGAGAGAGCGTGGTGTCCATCCTCGGGAAGGACGTCACGGTGTCGCTGGTGGCGCTGCTTCCGGGAGGCTACCGGCCGACGCTGGAGCCGGGCCGGCCGCTGCGCGTGGAACTGGACGGCTTCACCCACGAGTACCACACGTTCACCATCGAGTCGGTGGGGGACCAGATCGTCGGGCCCGCGGAGATCCGGCGCTTCCTGGGACCGGAGATCTCGGACGCACTGCAACTGAACGGACCGCTGGTGGTGGTGCGAGCGCGAGTCCCCTCCTCCACCTTCACGAGCAACGGCAAGACCTTCAACTACTTCGACGGAATGCTAGCGCGAGCGGATGCACGGGTGCGCGAGGAGCGCATCCTCGTGGCGCTCATACCGGGCCTGAAGGGAGCACTGGGACATGAGGACCGCTGAGACGAACGTGCTGAAGCTGACCGACCGCTTCCCGGCGCTGCGCAACCTGCAGGCGCGGACGAAGGGGCGCGTGCCGCTCGTCCGCCAGCTATCGGAGACCGAGTGCGGCGCGGCCTGCATCGCCATGGTGCTGGGGCTCCACGGCCGACCGGTGCGGCTGGAGGAGGTCCGGCAGGCGATGGGCGTGGCGCGAGACGGCGTGTCGGCGCTGGACATCCTGCGCACGGCACGCACGTTCGGGCTGCGTGGACGAGGCATCTCGATCGACGAAGAGGCGCTCCGGTACCTGCCGCAGGGAACAATCCTGCACTGGCAGTTCTCGCACTTCGTGGTCTTCGAGCGGCTGGGGAGGGACTGCGTGTACCTGGTGGACCCAGGCCAGGGCCGCCGCAGCGTGCCGATGGAGCACTTCCGCCAGTCCTTCACGGGCGTGGCGCTGCTGCTCGAGCCAGGAGAGAACTTCGAGACGGGTAAGGCCCGCCCGCGGAACGCGTCCCGCTACGCGATGCAAGTGCTCCAGCAGTCGCACACGCTGACGCGGGTGCTGGTGATGTCGCTGGTGCTGCAGCTCTTCGCGCTGGCCATTCCCGTGCTGACGGGACTGATCGTGGATCGGGTGGTGCCTCGGGGAGACGTGCACCTGCTGGGAGTGGTGGGAGCAGGGCTGGTGGCGCTGACGGGCTTCCAGTTGCTGACGACGCTCATCCGAGGCCACCTGCTGCTGGAGCTGCGCACGCGGCTGGACTCGAACATGACGCTGGGCTTCGTGGAACACCTGGTGGGGCTGGCTTGGTCGTTCTTCCAGGTACGCGCATCGGGAGACTTGCTGGCGCGCATGAGCAGCAACGCGATGGTGCGAGAGATCCTCTCCTCCAGCACGCTCTCGGGGTTGCTGGATGGAGCGCTGGTGGTGCTCTACCTGGTACTGATGTTCGCGGTGAGCCCGCTCATGGCGCTGATTGTGCTGGGGCTGGGGCTGATGCAGGTGCTGATCCTGATGCTGTCCACGAAGCGGCAGCGCACGCTGATGTCGGAGAGCCTGGAAGTCGAAGCGAAGAGCCAGAGCTACCAGGTGGAAATGCTGACGGGCATCCAGACGCTCAAGTCTTTCGGGGTGGAGCATCAAGCGGTGCAGCGCTTCTCCGAGCTGTTCGTGAACGTGCTCAACGTGTCCCTGAGGCGAGGCCGCCTGACGGCGTGGGTGGACGCGCTGAACGGGAGCCTGCGCACGGTGGCGCCGCTGGTGCTGCTGAGCTTCGGAGCGCTGCAGGTGCTGAGCGGAAAGATGACGCTGGGAACGATGATGGGGCTCACGGCACTGGCGGGGGCGCTGCTGGTGCCGCTC
This sequence comes from Hyalangium minutum, assembly GCF_000737315.1. Taxonomy (GTDB): domain Bacteria; phylum Myxococcota; class Myxococcia; order Myxococcales; family Myxococcaceae; genus Hyalangium; species Hyalangium minutum. Next base: position 488,781 of record NZ_JMCB01000004.1, on the reverse strand, counting down.
TCCAATCTGGTGAGTACGGGCAGCCAGCTCCAATTGCTGGGCAGCTACATCGAGCGCATCGACGACGTGTTCGACACGCCACCTGAGCGGGATCCCGCGAAGTTGGGCCAGCCCGCGAAGCTCGAGGGCGGCATCGAGCTGGAGCGCGTCTCGTTCCGCTATGCCCCCACGTCGCCGCTGGTGGTGAAGGACGTGTCGGTGAAGATCGAGCCCGGCCAGTTCGTGGCGATCGTCGGGCGCTCCGGCGCTGGGAAGTCCACGCTGGCCAACCTGCTGCTGGGGCTGTACCTGCCGACCTCTGGCCAGGTGCACTACGACGGGGCGGATCTCGCGGGGCTGGATCTGCAATCGGTCCGGAGCCAGATGGGGGTGGTGCCACAGGAGCCCGCCTTCTTCAGCACGACCCTGCGGGCGAACATCGCACTGAGGGACCCGGCGCTGGCGCTGGAGCCCATCGTCCAGGCCTCGGTGCTGGCGCGGCTCCACGAGGACGTGATGGCCATGCCCATGGGCTACGACACGCCGCTGGTGGATCGCGGGGCCTCGCTCTCCGGTGGCCAGCGTCAGCGGCTGGCGCTGGCGCGAGCACTGGTCCACAACCCAGCCGTCTTGCTGCTGGACGAAGCCACGAGCGCGCTGGACGCCATCACCGAGAGCCAGGTGCAGCAAGCGCTGGCGTCCCTGAAGTGCACGCGCGTCGTCATCGCCCACCGGCTGAGCACGGTGGTGGACGCGGATCTCATCCTGGTCATGGACGAGGGCCAGCTCGTCGAGGCCGGGCGCCACGAGGAGCTGCTGCTGCGCCGAGGCACCTACGCACAGCTGGTCCGCGCGCAGATCGAGAAGACCGGCCGCCTGGAGTGACTGTTCACCTCACCGGTCCCGTCTTCCCCTGGAATTGCCGATGAAGCTGGCCCTGGGTGGACATGTACACGAGCCGGGAGAACACCTGAATGTTCCCTGGAATGACGTTGCCCCCGAGGATGGGGGGAATGCGGTACCCGTAGCACTCGTCCTCGCGGGGGCAAAGCCCCTTGGCCCAGAGCTGCTCGGCCAGGTCCGCCCTCAGCAACTCGCGCCATTTCCCGATCTGGAGCTGCTGCTGGAACGCCTCTTCGGACTCGGTGACGGGGATGAGCTGCCCTTGCACCGCATCCAAGAACTGCACCTCTCCCTGGTTCCCGACAAGGAATGCATCCCCGAACAGGGTGGCGGCCATGGGCGAGAAGGTCCCCGGGACGAGCCAGGACCAATCCGCGAGCAACCGATGCCATTCCTCGGGGGGAACCTGAACCAGCAGGGGGAAGGACATTCACGCCTTTCTTAATATCGGGTGCGCATTCGCGCCTTCATCGACGCACGGGCGGCCCCATACAAGCGACTTGACCGGTGCGTCAAATGAGAGAGCCCTCCCCTCCTTCGCAGGCACAGGTCTTGTGCGAAAGACCTGATCTCTCCTCCCCCCCAACGTCAGGATGACCGAGTGCGTTAATGTTGACTGGTCTGCAGGGCCACTTCGCAAGGCACTGGCGCTGTGCGAAATGCAGAGGATGTGGTGCGTCGGATGTACGCGCATCACGCCCTCGTCCTTGGAGCATCCGAATGGCTCAACCTGACGCTTCGGCCGTGACCCTGGAAGCCACCGCAGTCCGCCCCATGACCGCCGAGGAGAAGCGCGTCATCTTCGCCTCGTCGCTGGGCACCGTGTTCGAGTGGTACGACTTCTATCTGTACGGCTCGCTCAGCGCGATCATCGCCAAGCAGTTCTTCTCCGGCGTGAACCCCACGGCGGCCTTCATCTTCGCCCTGCTCGCGTTCGCGGCGGGCTTCGCGGTGCGGCCCTTCGGCGCACTGGTGTTCGGGCGGCTCGGGGACCTGGTGGGCCGCAAGTACACCTTCCTCGTCACCATCCTCATCATGGGCATCTCGACGTTCATCGTCGGCCTGCTGCCTGGGTACAACACGATCGGCATCATCGCGCCCATCATCCTCATCGTGCTGCGGCTCCTGCAGGGGCTCGCGCTGGGCGGTGAGTACGGCGGGGCCGCCACCTACGTGGCCGAGCACTCTCCCAACGGCAAGCGCGGCCGCTACACGGCGTGGATCCAGACCACGGCCACGCTGGGCCTGTTCCTGTCACTGCTCGTCATCCTCGGCTGCCGCATGGCCATGAGCACCGAGGCGTTCGAGTCCTGGGGCTGGCGCATCCCCTTCCTCATCTCCGTGCTGCTGCTGGGCGTCTCCATCTGGATCCGCCTCATGCTCAGCGAGTCGCCCGCCTTCCAGCGCATGAAGGCCGAAGGCAAGACGTCCAAGGCCCCGCTGCGCGAGGCGTTCGCCGTGTGGGCCAACCTGAAGATCGTGTTGCTGGCGCTCTTTGGCGTCGTCGCCGGACAGGCGGTGGTCTGGTACACGGGCCAGTTCTACGCGCTGTTCTTCCTCACCCAGACGCTCAAGGTGGACGCGCAGGCGGCCAACCTGATGATCGCCGCGTCGCTGCTGCTCGCCACGCCCTTCTTCGTCATCTTCGGCGCGCTGTCGGACCGCATCGGCCGCAAGCCCATCATCATGGTGGGGCTGGCGTTGGCCATCATCACCTACTTCCCCATCTTCAAGGCCATCACCCACTTCGCCAACCCGGCGCTCGAGGAGGCCATCACGAACGCCCCCGTGGTGGTGAGCGCCGATCCCAACGAGTGCAGCTTCCAGTTCAACCCGGTGGGCACGTCGAGCTTCAGCACCTCGTGTGACATCGCCAAGTCCGCCCTCGTCAAGCGCGGCATCCCCTACTCCAACGAGGCGATCCCCGCCGGGCAGCAGGCCACGGTGCGCGTGGGCGAGACGACGATTGCCTCGTACACGGCAGCCGCCACGGGGAAGACCGAAGTGTCGCTCGGCCACGGGCCCTCGGCGCCCCACGCCCCGAGCGCCGCAGTGGATGCGAAGAGCGAGGCGGCTCGCTTCGACAAGGAGCTCAACGCGGCCATCCAGGCAGCGGGCTACCCGCTCAAGGCGGACCCCAACCGCGTGAACCACGTGCCGGTCATCCTGCTGCTCATGGTGTTGGTGATCTACGTCACCATGGTCTACGGCCCCATCGCTGCGATGCTCGTGGAGATGTTCCCGACGCGCATCCGCTACACGTCCATGTCATTGCCGTATCACATCGGCAACGGGTGGTTCGGCGGGTTCCTGCCCACCACCGCGTTCGCCATCGTGGCGGCCACGGGCGATATCTACTCGGGGCTCTGGTATCCCATCGTCATCGCAGTACTGACGCTCGTCATCGGGCTGTTGTTCGTGCGCGAGACGAAGGACAGCGCCATTTATCACACGCACTGACGCGCCGAGTTTCCTCGCGCATCCCCTTCCCTGGTTGCACCCCCTCTTGGAGGTTGTATGGCTGTGTTGCGTCTTGTCGCAGTGCTCGCCGTATCCGCCGTGAGCGAGGCCCAGGCCTCCCCCCTGGACGCTCCGCGGAGCGTGAGCGCCTCAGTACTGACCCAGTCCGCACCGGAGGCCAAGGAGTCCCCGTCGGCGACACCCGCGGAGCCGCCCGCGCCTCCGGCACCGCCCGGGCCTCCAGCGCCTCCAGCACCACCCGCGCCTCCAGTACCACCCGCGCCTCCAGCACCACCCGCGCCTCCAGCACCGCCTGCTCCTCCGGCACCACCCACCCCAGCCCCGGAGAACGTGCTGCGCCCGTATGGCACCCTCAACGTGCGCCTGGTGGTGGCCTCGGGGGCGGTGGCGTCCTTCAACCAGCCCAACGAGACGGCGCCCAGTGCCGCAGGAGATCCGGTGATCCCCACCCTGCCGGACGAGGCACGCCTCTCCGCCCAGGTGGGCCAGTCCCGGCTCGGGCTGTGGGTGAATGAGAAGGGATCGCTGCGCGGCCAGGTGGAGGTGGACTTCGTCGACTTCGCCAAGGCCACGCCCACGGTGCAGGCCCTGCCGCGCCTGCGCATCGCGCGGGTGGACTGGGTGCCTGCGCCCGGCCATACGCTGTCGCTCGGGCAGGACTGGGATCTGGCGGCACCGCTCAACCCGCACGGCATCAACATGGTAGGCGCGCTGTTCACCGCCGGCAACACCGGCTTCATGCGCCAGCAGCTCCGGTACATCCGCGCGCAGGACACCTATGAGCTGGGCGTGGCGCTGGGCTTCCCCGCGGCCAACGCCACGGCCAAGGATGCCGCGCTGGAGCTGGCCCGCGTGCCCACCGTGGCCGCGCGTGGGGCGTACAAATTCGGCACGAGCCGCGTGGGAGCGAGCGTGCTCCTCTCGCGCCTGACCTATGCCACGGCCTCGCCGCAGGAGCGCCACGGCCTGTCGTATCAGGGCGCGCTCTACTCGGAGCTGATTCCCTCCCCAGCCACCACGGTGCGCGTGGAGCTCAACCTGGGCCAGAACACCGCCAACCTGGGCATGCTCTCGCTGTCGCAGGGGCGTGTGGATCAGGACGTGCGGGACGTGGGCGGCTTCATCTCGGCGCGCCATGCCTTCACGCCCCAGCACGCGCTCTACGCGCTGGCGGGTCTGCAGCGCGTGCTGAATCCGGGCGACGTGGTGCCCGCCTACGCGTATCCCGCGTCGACGGGAACCACGCGGCCGGCGATCTCCAGCGCGGCGCTGAGCGGCACGGGGCCGGGCATGACCCGCAACGGAGCCGCCCGCTTGGGCTACGAGTTCAAGCCGGGCTCAGCGCTCGCCCTGATGGTGGAGGGCTTCCTCTACCAGTCCCACTACGTGCTGCAGGCGCCCGACATAGCGGAGTTCGGTGGGGACGCGGGCCGACGCAGCACTGCGGGCATCGAGACGGGGATGCTCCTCACATTCTAAGCAGAGTGGAGGCGGCGGGAATCGAACCGCCGCTCGGCGGGAATCGTAGCAGAGCGCTGCCATGGAACGAGCGTGGGTATCTTGCCGATCGAGCGCTCCTCGTCGGCTCACAAGGGTCACCTCGTGACGGCACTCGGCCTGAACACCGTGCCGTAACACTCGATGATCGATGAATCGAGCAGGACCTCACGGTCCGTCTCGACGCAACGAACCCAAAGTCTCCAGCCTGCGCCCGAGGCGGCCTGCGCGCGATGCAGCGAGAGCCCGTCGGTGCGCACGATCGAGGACGCCGGTTGCGCCACGATAGGCGGCGAGAGCGCGCGAATGTGAGCGTCCAGGCCGTCGAAGTTGGGAATGAGCTCGGGCAGCGTCATCGTGACGGGCGAGGTCGCGAAGAGGGTCGCGCAGTGATCGGACGATTGATAGGCGAGATACCGAGGCGGGACCACGCCGCTCGCGAGCCTCGCCTTCATGTCGTGCAGAAGGTTGTGGCCGAGCGCTTCGACCGCGGGACCTCGGGCCACGATGCTCCCATCCACGTGCCAGTGCTGGCTGTCGACAGGCACGTCACCCGGCTCGAAATATTGGATCTTCGAGTCGACGTAGACGAAGCGCTTGTCGCCGATGAGCAACTCCTTCATCGCTTCGAGCACGCGCCGGGTCAGCGGTCCCGCCACCTCGAGGGCCTCCTCGAGGGGACACCAGCAGAGCGTGACGCCATCGCTGCGGACCTCTTCCTGCGTTGGGACCGGCAGGACGCGCTCGACGGTGTAGAGGTTCGGGAAGGTGGCTTCGAACTCTGCGATCGGGCGCGACCCGTCGAGCGGGTACGCGTCGAGCGTGGTGGGTCGCATCTCCTCGACGACGACCGGCTGCGGTGCGCTCGCGGAGCGGGCCGCTCGTTTGCGGGTCGACCCGTGGTAGGCGCCTTCGCCGGTGAACGGGGCGATCTGCTGCGAGTCGAGCGTGTGTTCTTGTCGAAGGTGTTTGAGGTTCATACGAAGTCGAACATGGCTTGGAAGTATTGCAGTTTGGCCTTGGGGTCCTGCGACAGCCGGATCACCTCGGGCACCCGATCGAGAAGGGACTCGGAGGTGTCTCCCGTCGGCTTCCAGCTCTGATATCGCTGCGGGAGCCCGTAGAACTTGTTGTAGGCCACGTTGGAGATCGGCTCGCCGGTCTTTCGGTCGAAGATCGCGGGCAAGCGGGCCCAGTCGTGCTCGATGAAGAAGCTCTCGGCGCCCAACCGCAGGCGGAAGCCGAGCTTCTCCATGCGCGGGAGCCAGGGCGGGTCGCCGATCTGCCAGAAGCCCTTACCGCACAGCAGGTGCTGCGAGTGCTCGACGGCGCGCTGGTGCTTGTCGAGGTGGTCGCGAGCGTACTTCTCCACGATCTTGTCGAGCACGAACTGGGCGAGCTTGCGCCCGCGCTCCTCCTTGCAGACAACGAAGTTCGCGATGTGGTGGTAGCCCTTCGGTTTGAAGCGACTGATCTCGGGGAAGGCGAACCTGTCGAACCACTTGTGCGCGGGATCGTCGCCGTCGGGCTGGTCGAAGTCGACGGTCTCGCGGATCGTCGAGTGCCTCAGATTGTTGTAACGGCCGGTGAAGAAGAACACCGTGTCCTTGCTCCGTCCGACGAGGATGGTCGCGAGGAGCTCGCTTCGATCGGGACTCACGCGCCGCGACAGCACGAACCGATGGCCCGTGACGCCCCAGATATGCGCGACGCCGTACGGCGAGATGATCTCGAGTTGCACGCGCCTGACGACCGCCGCGGGCAAATGGCCCTCGCGGTCGTTGCGCGCGTCCTCGAGTGAGCGGCTGAGCAGCGAGGAGACTGCGCGCGCGATTTCGGGAACGGCGCTCGAGACGATGCCGAGCTCCATGTCATCGTCGAGGAGCACGTAATTGGGCGCCGAGGGATTGTGGGACCCGTCGTAGCGGACGTAGGCGCGGCGAAGGACGGAGGTCGGTACGAACCGGTCCTCGGGATTCAGGTTGACGTACTTTTCGAGCTCCCTGCCCGCCATCCTTCCGTCGCGGCACTTCGAGATGGCGTCGATGATCTTCTTCTCCAGAACCGCATCGCGGCGGCCCTCGAGCGAAGTCTTCCGCGAATCGCCCGGGTTGTCGAAGGTCGTCCCGAGTCGCGTGACCAGGCTCGGATCCGCTCCTGCCGCCTGCAAGCTGTCGACGATCTCCCTGTTGCCCCGGCGCCGCGCGAGGATGAGCGCGGAGTACCCGTCGTTGTTCTGGACGTCGAGCTTCGCGCCCACCTTGATCAAGACGCTGGCGAGCTCCGCGCGATTCTCGCAGGCGGCCCGGAGCAACGCCGTGTTGCCGTCGGTGTTCTGCGCGTTCAGGTCGGCACCGGCCTCGATCAAGGTCAGCGCGATGTCGTGATACCCCTCGCTCACGGCCCAGATCAGAGGCGTCTCGTTGCGCTCTTGGAGCCGCGACTCCAGCCCAGCGGGCCCGTGCAGTTTCTCGAAAACCTCGGTGAGCTTGTCTGGCTGGGTCATGGTCGATGCCGACGTGGGTCTGCCTGAGAGCGCACTCCGTGCGTGTCGAGCCGAAGTGTGCACTCCATCGTTCCGCCTGCCAAGCGAGCCGGCGTCGCTATTCGTCGCCAGTCGTGTCTGTTTCGCCGAAAGGCCCCTCGGACGGGTCGACATCGGGAGCGCCGTGGTTGTCGTCCGAGTCCTCTGAGGCGGGCTTCGCGCCTCACTTCGGATCGAACACTGGGATCAGGTGCTCTCCGACAAGCCGGATGCTCTTCATGATGTGCTCGTGGGGCAGGTGACCGAGTTGTTGGAAGCACATCAGGCGGTCGATACCGACGTCCTGGTAGCGCTGCATCTTCTTACGGCACGACGCGACATCGCCGATGATCACCGCGGCGTCGGCGGTGAGGGTCTCGTACACCTCTTCGTTCGAGACCGGCTCGCCCGCCATCATCCGATCGAGCATCGACGTCAGGGGGCTCTTGGGCAGGGCGGCCTTCTGCGCGGCGAGCCGCGCATACGCGGCGAGCGGGCTGTCCGGGTCTCGACTGACCGCCGCCGCCATCTCGTCGATCGTGCGCGTCATGACTTCGCGTGCCTCGAAGAATGTGAAGACCATATTGATGTACCAAGCCGCCGCCGCCGCCGCGCCATGCTCGATGGCCTCGCGCTCGGTCTCCGCGCAGTGCACGAACGTGAACAGCGCGACCTGATCGTTGACGGTCTCGCCCACCGGCTGGCAGCGCTGGATCTCTCCGCGATACACCCCGAGCATCTCCACGACCGCTTCGATCGGCGTCGCTATCGTGGTGAGCAGCACGCCCACTCCGTTGCGTCCGGCCTGCGCGAAACCGCTGGGCGTGACGGCCGCCTGCCACAGCCGCGGGTGGGGCTTCTGCACCGGCTTGGGAACCACCGTGGCGTCCTTGATTGTAAAGTCAGGGCTGCTCCACGAGAAACGCTCCTGCGTCCACATCTTCGGGATCATCTCGAAGGCCTGCTGCAGTTGCCGGCGAGCGTCGTCGGGCTCGATGCCGAACACGCGCCACTCGGGAACCGACGCGCGCGCGAGGCCCAGCTCGAGCCGGCCTTCGCTGAGGTGATCGAGAAACGCCGCTCGCTCGGCGATCCGAAGCGGGTGGTTGATCCTGACGGGCGCGAGCACGGCCGAGTGCCCGACACGCATCTGCCGCGTCGAACGCGCGATCGCGGTGAGCATCAGCTCTGGAGCCGAGCTGTAGCTGAACTGGGGCGCGGCGTGGTGCTCGACCTGCCACCAGCAACCGTAACCGAGCTCGTCCGCGAGCTGCGCCTGGGCGAGCGTCTCGAGGAACAGCGTGTGCTCCTGACCTTCCCCGAAGAACTCCTTCGGCTTGATCATCTCGCAGAACATATCGATCTTCATCCCTGGACCTGCCTCGCTTGGGTGGACGTGGGGGCCATGCTGCCACGGAGCGGGGATGGAGTGGGCCCGTCGACGGCTATGGGGCGACCCAGATTCCGGCGATGCCCTCGTTCGTGAAAATCTCCTATCCTGAGCCCCATGCGCATGATGAAGCTCGTGAGGATCGCGGTCATCATGGCCGCAGTGGCTGCCGCCATCGGAGTCGGACTCGTGCTGAGGTCCACTTCCTCCTTCCGTTCCAGGGAGTTCCTCGGCGAGCCCGAGCCCATGCCGAGACCCACGTCTTTCCGTTCCGAGGAGTTCCTCATCTCCGGACGCCTACCCGAGGGGTGGAGCGCCGATGAGGCTCCGGGTCAGCTCGCGTTCTCGGTCTCACACGCGTACGAATCTGGGTGGTCGACGCGGGCCGCAGCGTGGGTGAGCGTCATTCTCGACGATCCGGACCGCACGCTCGATTCGTTCCGACACCCACCGCGTTCTTATGTACCGATGCCTGATGTGACCGACGTCACGATCGATACGCGACCCGCCTTGAGAGTGCAGATTGCGGCGCAGCGCACCTACTACGTGAAGAACCTCCGTGAGGAACTGCTCGTGATCAAGTTCGAGGAGCGGACTCCTGTCGAAGAGATCGACGAGTTCCTGTCGCACCTGCGCTTCTTCGCACCGCGTGCGCTCGCCCCCGATGCCCGGTTCAAGCTGCACGGCCAGGTGGGTCTGCTCACCGGCAACTGCATGCCGCCGATCAAGTGCAAGCCTCGCGGGATTCAGCGCGAGGTCATCGTTCGCGGGATCGGGCCAGACTTCCCCGAGGCTGAAATCGTTGCGCGAGCGATGTCCGATGAAAACGGAGCCTTCGCGTTCGAACTCCCGCCCGGTCGCTATCAACTCCTCGCGATCGCGGACGGAAATGAGTGGTGCTCGCCGAGGAAGTCGTGTGGAACGAGCGATGTGCGGATCATCGACCAGGATGTCGAGACGTCGGTGGTCATCGACGAAGCGAGCCACTGAGTGGAAGGAGTGCACATCCGGGGAACTCCTGGGGTGACGGGGAATGATGGGCACAGCGAAACGGATCACCCCAGGAGCGGCGCTCTCACCCTGGCTACGGAGAACTCACCGGAGCCGAGGGACACACGGTGCGGTCATACAGGACGTTGACGTGGCCCTCGGCGCTGCCTGTGAACGAGCGGGCGTAGATACCGCCATCGAAGCTCCCGTTGCTGAAGTCCACGGCCGCGTGGGGCGCGAGCACGGTTCCCCAGAAGCCGTAACCCTGAGCCGTGATCGCTGTGGCATCCACGAAGTGGAAGAGCACGCCGTGCTGGTCGATCCCGCCGCTGAACGAGTGCCCGAAGCCCGAGAACCGAGCCGACGCCCCTCGGATGTTGAGGATCGCCAGGGAGTTCGCGGGGGCTTGAACGGAGAGCAACACGGCCCCCGTGAAGGCGCTGGCATCCACGTCGAACACGTTCACGTTCGGATCTGTGCCGCTGAGCATGACCCCGCCCCAGCTCTCGCGAACCGTCGTGCCGTTGGCCGGCAGCGCGGCCAGCCGGGAGGACAGGTTGCGCAGCTGGGCTCCTCGGGCCGTGAAATCGATGGGCGTGCCCTGGGACACCGTCCCTCGGCTGAAGCTCACGGACGGATCGGCGGAGTAGCTGCCGCCATGCCATGCATCGCCCCAGACGCCACCGCGGGAGAGGCTCAGGTTGCCTCCCGCCACCAGGGTCTGGGCAATGGACGTGTCCGAGACTCCCGCGCCCACGGCGAAGTCGGTCATCGTGATGTGGCCACCAGCCGCCACCTTCCCCTGGACGTCGTGGCCGCCCGAGTAGTCCTCCAGCACGAAGAGGTTGAAGTCATTCAGCTGGACGTCGATGCACCCGGTGCCCCCGCCACCATCGTCCCCACCGCCGCCATCATCTCCGCCGCCGCCATCGTCCCCGCCGCCTCCGCACGTGAACGCGCAGCTGGCACTGTTGCCCGCAACATCTGTCGCGGTGCACGTTACCTGGCTCGCCGAGGTGGAGCACGTCACCGCCGGTGCAGCCCCACAGCTGTCCGTGGCCGTCACCCCCGTCACCGTTCCGCTCTCACCGGGGCAGGTCGGCACTGAGGCGGGGCAGTGAAGGACCGGAGCCGTGCCATCCAGGATCGTCACCTGGGCCGCACACGAGGAGGACAACCCCGTCGAGTCCGTGCACGTCAGTGTCACCCGCCGAGAGCCCACGCCGTAGGGGCCCGTGGGCGACTGCACGCACGTCACCGTGTCCCCGCTGTCCGGATCGAACGAGCCATCGTTGATAGAGGCACTCAAGGGGCCGCACGCCGGCCCCACGGACAGCGTCGCGCTGCGGCAGCGGGCCACGGGAGGGCGGTTGACGCAGTAGGCGCCGGAGCAGCTGGGCCCGTCCGCCGGATCATCCCAGATGAGCTGCTGGTAGCCCACGGCGGGCTCGGGCATGCCGTCGGTGAAGGCGAGCACCTCCACCGAGTTGCCACAGGCCTGCAGCGGCACGGTGAATGAGAAGGAGGGGTCGGTGCCGCAGGACTGGCACAGCACCACCTCGGGCCCACCGTTGAGCCGGTACCACACCCGATCCACCAGGGCCGGACCGCTCCGCACCACCCCTGTCACCGTGGCAGAGGAAGACTGTGCGCACCCGGGAAGAGGAGAGAGGGACACCGTGAGCGGAGGCACCACCTTGAGGCGCTGCCCGCAGCCCAGCTGCATGGAGATGGGCGCGAAGTTGGCGCTGTTCACCTGGCCGGCGGAGTTCACCATCTGGGCGCTCGGCGCCAGCGTGTAGGTGCCCTGCGGGATCGTCAGGTGCAGCGAGCCCTGAGGCGCGGCCGTCTCGTAGGTGAGTGGCGTTCCGCGGGAGGTGCCCTCGGCCGTGTAGGAAGCTGCCTGCCCCCGCCAGTCCGAGCCCGTGAACGAGCCCGTCACCGTGACGAGGGGTTGGAAGAAGCGGGACTGCGTGTTCCAGAACTCCAGATCGATCTCATTGAAGCAGTACTCGTGATCGACGCGGAAGCGGTCGCCCGCCGCCAGCTCCGCGCTGTTCTGCGCCTGCCGGAGCGTGAGTTCGCCATTCAGGTGGCGGGTGGGATCCGTGTCTCCCGCAGAGGAGCGGAAGCTCAGCAGGAGGGAGTCCTGCACCCACCGCGTCGGCAAGTCATAGGGGCTCAGCAGGACCTGCTCGTAGGCAGACACGAGCTGGCCGGTGGACGGATCGAAGCTCCCCCGGAACGCAGCGACATTGCTGTTCCCGGTACTTCCTTGGGTGTTGAGCAGGGTGCCGCAGGAGAAGCAGCCGGGATACCCTGGGGGGTCGGTGTCACTGATGCCGAAGTGCAGGGACTGCAGCGCGCTTCGGGCTCCCGGGTGCTGCGAGACGTAGGGATCCACCAGCCGGAGGGAGCCATAGACATACGCGGGATGCATGACGAAGGGGTAGCGCGTCTCGCCATCGATCACCCGCGTCACGGGAGTCGTCTGGTTTCCCACCACGTGGCCATCGTAAAGCGCAAACCCGGTGTACGCTTGTTGCGCGTCGAGGCCCGCCCCCAGATAGGCGATCGAGGCTTCGCTGTAAGTGCCCTCATTCAGGTTCGGGATGGTCCACCACGAGCTGGGATCGCTAATAGGGGCCAGTGGCGTGTCATCGATCATGAAGTTGTACCCAGCACCCAAGGCCCACGTGTATTGCCGGTTGGCGGTCTCGCCGACGATCTCCCAGGGGCCTGTGAGCGAGCCCTGCAAGGGCGGAGGTGGCGGGGGCGGCGGCGGGGGCGGCATGGGAAGGCAGAGGGTGCGGATCTCATCGCAGGCCACGCTCAGATCCGTGATCCCGGATGACCACCGGAGTCCCTCCTCCGCGAAGAGCCAATACCCGAACCACTGGGGCGGGTGAGACCCGGCCGGGAGATAAGCGATGAACGCATTGGCCTCGGGCTCCGGCTGGGTGTAGCCGGAGTAGCCGCCCAGCGACACGTGGTAGATGTTCCGGCGGGTCGTGCACGTCTCGTCCGTGCCTCCGATGAAGCGGATCACACCGATGCACTGCTCCAGGGTGACGACGGAAGGATCTGGCTGGAGGACCCGGTTCCGGACGTTCACCTGCGCGGGGGTGAAGCCCAGGCCCGAGTGGACGGCAGAGACGGAGTAATTCACGCCGGAGTCTCCTCCAGCGCCAGCCTCGACGAGCATCTCGAAGGTGTATTCCCAGGGATGGGTGAAGGCGACGCTGCTGGTCGAGGCGCTGTAGCCCGTCGGAGACAGGCTGGAGGCGGACACCGTGCCAGAGGTCCAGCCGTCCTCCTCCAGCAGCGTGAGGATGGCGGGGTTCTCGTTCGTGAAGCGAACCGTGCCCTGGATGCTGTTGGTGGTCAGCTCCACGCCCCCGCTCGAGAGCGGCTGCAGCGCGCGCTCGGCATCAGGCGCAGGGGAGCGGGTGGGGTCCTGATCCTCGACAGTGCTGCACGCCAGCCATCCCAACATTCCCAGGAGCGCGAGCCCATGGCCTCGATACGACCGCCTCATACGACCCCCTCATTTCTCGGGGAGTATGAATGGGTTCACCGGGAGAACCAAGCTGTACGGCCTGGGAAATTCGGGAAGGACTTCAGCTTCTGGCCCTCTCACTTGCGGAAGGGGCCGCTGCCGAGGCCTTGAGCCTCCGCGTGAGCAACATGCCCAGGGCTGGCACGCCGATGGCGCCGGCAAACGCGAGAAGAAACGAGCCCACATCCATCGCATAGGCCCCAATGGCCGAGTAGGCCGCCGCGACGCCCAGGTTCGACAGGGCACAGGCCACCAGGAAGCGCCGCAGCGGCATGCGGCGGAAGCCGGCGAGGATGACCGAGGCCTCCGCCAGCACGGGCACGGTCCGGAACACCACAAGCGTCCAGGTTCCATCTGCCCCGGCGACCGTGCCGCGAGAGGCCTGGCTTCCCACGAGCCGATGCAGCGCCGTGGCACTGGCTCCCTTGCCCAGGAAGTACCCCACCACGGTGCTCACCATCAGCCCGGCCCACGCCGCCCCCACTCCACCCCAGAACCCCAGCAGGCTCCCAGCCGCCGTGTTCACGATGCTGGACGGCACTGGCAGCACGATGTCCGCCGCCAGCAGGCCCCCGAGCACCCCGGCGATCACCCAGCGCGCATGGGGCTCGGCCAGAAATGCTTCGGTGGCCGCTGCGATGCGGTCCTCCCAGAGGAAGAAGGGGACCAGGATGGCCGCCAGCAACAGCACGCCCAGCACCGCCCAGCCCAGCACCCTGCGTCCCTGGGTGTCTGCCTCCAGGAGCCGCTCCTGCTCATGAGACATCATATCCATTGCCCTTGCACACTTAGTGGCCCACACCTCGGTTTGGCGGCATGCTGCGGCCACTCCGCCGCGGGAGGAACTTCTTTACTTTACCAGACCCAAGGCGTTCACCCCACAGCGTCCGTCGACTGAGGCGCGGAGTGGGCTGAGGAGCTAGACATGCCCAAAGATCAGAGGGGAAGCACTGTCGTACGACGTGAGGAGATGCGAATGCGTCTGCCGTACCGAAGGGTGGGAGCGAGGCTCGCCGGACTGACAGTGGCGTGCTGGCTGGGGACAAGTCCGGCCTGGGCCAGCGAGACAGAGGTGACCGCCCAAGCGGAAGGGCTGGCACCTGTCCGGGACTATGTGAACCTGCGGCTGGGAGCGAGCTCGGGCAGCAAGCGATTGGAGATGTGCCTCGAGCTCTCTCCACTGGAGGCCTTGTCCGTGGAGGCCTGTGGCACGGGCAGCGAGATCCTGCACCATGAGAACTCGCCCGAGCTGGCCCACTTCCGGGCCAAGTACACGCTGACCCAATGGAAGACCGAGGTGGGGTGGCTTCAGCCGCGCCTCGGGCTCGGCTTCACCGAGCTCCAGGTGGGCGCGGACGATGCGGGCTTCAAGTTCTTTGGCGTCGGTCCTCGTGGGGTGGAGACGGCGGGCCCCGAGGCCTCGCTCGGCATCCGAGGGCTCTATCCTCTGGGCTCCTACTTCGATCTGGTCGGGGAGCTGAGCTTCAGCATGGCCTGGCTCAAGTACGCGCCCCAACTGGTCACCCCCCAGTCCCAGCTCCAGCCCGCCGTGAGCTTCACGCTTGGCGGAGGTTTCTAGTCAGACTCCGCTCTCCTCCCGGGCGCCCGATCTTTTCCAGACGCAAAGTGTTCCTTCTTCACCGGGAGCAGTAGTCTCCGCCGGAAACGCCAAGATCCTCTCTTGGCGAACCCGGATCTAGGAGAACTGCGTGTCTGACAAACTGCTCATCAGGCTGGCCCTGTCATTCGGCGCCCTGGGGCTCATGGCCTGCCCCGCGACGCCTGTCATTGATTCCGCTGCCGAGGCCACGGTACAGCAAGCCGCGACCGCCTCCTGCCTGGCCGACGTGGCCTGGCTCAAGAACTCCACCCTGCCCTCCGAGGTGCCTGGAAACCAATCTCTCTGCAATTTCCAGCAGTTCATGTGGCAGAGCATGCTCGCGCTCGTCCAGCCGTCCGGCAGCGACCCCAACAAGCTGCAATTCGAGACGTGGATGCCTTCCTACGGCATCTTCATCAAGGATGGGACGCCGACCCCCTGGGGTCAGGAACCGCCCACCTCCTGTCCCACCAACCCGAAGGGCACCACCCCCACCGGCAAGACGCCCCGCCTCTACACCGACATCATCAAGCAGGCCGGCGCCGACCAGCCGCTGATCGATCTGAACGGCGAGTTTGTCTATTACAGCATGGTGGTGAACCAGAGCGTCTACAACATGATCACGTCCTGCCAGCTCTACAAGGCCAACTGCGCGGGTCCCCTCAAGCCCCTCAACCAGGGCATCAACCTGATCCAGAAGTATCCGAACCTGGCCTTCCCTGACACCGCGGTCGAGCTCAAGTCGAGCTGGATGGTGCTGAATGACACGGCTGCCGCCTCAGGCCTCTATTACGTGGTCCCCGGCCTGATCCAGTACAAGGACGGTCCTTGCCGTCAGGTCAACCTGGGGCTGGTCGGGATGCACATCGTGTCCAAGACCCCGAACTTCCCAGCGATGATCTGGGCCACGTTCGAGCACCGCAACAATGCGCCGGACTGCGCCAACACCTCGGCTGCGCCGCCGCTCGGGAGCGATTGGAACTTCTACAACCCGAAGTGCACCAACTGCACGACCAATACCTATAAGCCGGCCACTCCGGCCCAGGTGTGCCGCATGCACCCGCAGGGGGACTCGGCCACCGGCACCTTCCCCGAGGGGAACAACTGCCAGGTCAATCCCAACCAGTTCGCCTGCCAGACCAAGACCCGCCAGATGCTCGCGGAGAACACCGCGACGATCAACTCCATCAACAGCAGCGTCCAGGCGCTCATCCAGGCCAACCCCACCCTCATCAACAAGGTTTGGGCCAACTACGAGCTCGTTGGGAACGTGTGGACCGTCGGGGGGACCGTCCCGCCCTACCTGCAAGCGCAGCAGGGCTCGCTGTCCGCCGCCAATACCTCCATGGAGACCTTCGTTCAGAATGGCGTCGCGGCGGTGAGCAACCCCTACAACTGCTTGAGCTGCCACAACATGTCGGGCCCCACCAACAGCCAGAACCTGCCGCCCGTGGGCTTGAGCCACCTCTTCGATGAAGTCCAGATGCCGGGGGGCTGCAGTGACGGCTCCCTGCCCGCCGCCTGTAACTCCTACACCAACAGCCGCTAGCGCATTGATCAGACCGATATGAGCTACCTCGATCAACCTCGCATCAACTTCGCGGGTACATTCCAGGCTTCGCCCGCCACCATCAACAACACGCCCAACAACTACAACCCCGCGAACTACAACACGGACTCGCTCAAGCCCGAGAACATCGAGCTCTACTGGGAGCCCAAGGGCGACAGCATCTTCGACCTGATCAACTGCTCGGTGACCACCGTCGAGGCCCCCGGCGTCACGACGGATCCCCTCCAGGGCTCCACGGTGACGGCCTTGTACACCAGCTCCCCGCCGAAGCTGGTCGATCTGGATCCCATGCAGCAGAACGGCAGTGAGATCTGGGGCTTCACCGTCATGATCGGCGGCTTCGGCGGCGCCTACGTCCAGGGCGTGTTCTCGCCGGTCGCGTTCAATGGAATCTGGGGGAACTCGCAGGGGCCGAACACGCCGCGGAACTCCGCGAGTGGCTCCGCCGTGTACCTGTCGACGCTCACGAACCTGAAGTGGAACGTGGGCAACTCGCCGGTGCTGCAGGCGCTTCAGGCGAAGTCTCCCAACCGCCTGTCCATTCGCATGGTGGTGAGCGCCCACAACAACGCTCCCCAGCTCTACGCGTTCACCACCGCCACCTTCCAGACGATGCTGTCGAAGGGAACGCCTCAGAGTGTCCTGAACAAGATCGTAAGCCTTCAGAACTACGTCATGAACGTGGATGCCAATGGCAACCCGGTGGCTCCGGGGCGGGGCTACATCCCGACAGAGGCCTACGTGAGCAACCTGCTCGAGCAGCTGCTGGGGCAGAGCATGGCGCAACAATACGGTCCCGGGATCCTCGCGGTGGCCAAGCAGCCCTACCAGCCCTGGATCGACTACAACACGACCAAGCCTCTGCCCGAGCAACCGCTCTTCGACTTCAACTATGGCAAGATCGTGGGCTCCATCGGGCCGTGCCTGGATGACGAGCCCACCTACGCCGTGCCGGCGCGCACCCTGGCGCCTCCGGCGGGCTCCCAGTCCTATGCGTGGTGGGCCCAGGCCAAGCTCGATACGCAGAGCAAGACGCCCTCGTTGACCCTCGACCTGGCCAACTCTCTGCCAGTCCGGCTGCCGGGGCGCCCGCTGTGGCAGGAGAAGATCGGGACGTTGTCGCTCGCCTATTACACCGGTACTGGGAGCAACAAGACGTACACGACCTTCGTGCCCTCGATCGATTACTCCAACCCGGCGTTCATCAATCAGCAATCTGGAATGCTGGTGGTCACGAACTTCGGCTCCACCACACCCCAGAACCTCGCGAACCTGCCGATCGCCCTCCAGAGCACGACCACGGTCAACGGCAAGCAGGTGACCCAGACGCTGCTGGAGGAGAACTCCCAGGGCCTGAGCATGCGGGCGAACCAGTTCATCTTCCGGATGAACCCGGGCCTGAAGACGACACCCGAGTTCCCGCTCGGCGAGACGAACACGGTGGACATCTACGTGCGCAAGTTCGGCCGGGTCGAGGGGACGGAGCAGTGGAAGATCGCCTTGAGCACCATGACCCCGGCCCAGGCGTCCAGCTACACCCTGGGCACCCTGGGGACGTCGGGCACGAATGGCATCAACTCGGGGAATATCTCGACGCCCGAGGGCGCGCTGGTGCTCTCCTCCAACCAATTGAGCATCACTGCAGGCAAGGCCTCGCTCACCATCACCGGCAAGGATCCTGGCAATCCCCGCGGCTACGTCGACGGGCAGGTCTACTTCACCCAGTACACCTTCAGCCCCTCGGTCGCGGACTACAACCCAGATCCCAACGACCTGCTGAGTGCTCAGATCTACCAGGCGAATCCGATCACGGGCACGCCCACATGGGTCAATGGCATCGGCGAGATCCTGCGGCAATACGGCATGCTCTATCCGATCATGGGCCGCTTCCAGTTGTGGACCTATGACGGGGTGGTAGAGAACCGCGAGAAGATTCAGCGCGTGCTCTCCCTGGACATCAGCCTGCCGCTGCACATGCCGGTGAGCCGTGATCTGTCGACGATCAAGTGCAACCTCATCCAGGGCTGGTTCAACGCGGGCATGCCCTATGATCTCCTGGGGCCCGCGGGAGGACCGGGGGCGAGCTGGAACAACCTGCCCACGGTGCTCGGGTGGGGACCGATGACGGGCCTCGTGGTGCGATCCGGCGACATCATCGACGCCATTCAGCCCCTCTATGGCTCCAACTCGGCGCCCATTCAGGGAGGTCCTGGCGGAACCCCGTCGACGATCACCCTCAACAGCGGCGACGCGATCGTGTCGATGACGGGGTACACGGGCACGTACTTCGGCATGCAGCAGATCGCGCAGGTGACGTTCCGGACCGCGCAGGGGCAGACGTATGGCCCCTTCGGGACCATGGCCAACGTGTGGAGCGCGCAGCCCTTCCAGCTCAGCGCGCCCTCGGGCAGTGCGATCGGGTCATTCTTCGGTACGACGGTCACGCACTCGGGCGGGACCACGTTCGTTGCCTCGCTGGGGGGTAACCTGCGGCCGCTGTAGAAGGCCGGTCGGTGAGGCGGGGGGCCGGTGCTCAGCCGTCCCCCCGCTAGACCGTGCTGTAGAGTACGCCGGTGGGGCTCAAGCCTCCGTATCGACATGTGACGCAATCGATGCCGGCCGCCACCATCTTGCGGCGCATTCCCTCGGCGAGCGCCTTGTCGCGGGTAGCAAGAATGACTTGGTATTTTCGCTCCCGCACCAACTCGCGGACGACTTCAACGAATGCAGCGGGATGAATGGGGCCGTGCGGCTGGAGCGGCTCATCGAGCAGCAGCGCCGGCCACCGGCTCCGCGGGTATGCAGTGCTCATGCTCACACCCCCCTTGGCCAAAGAGGCGCGCAGACGTTCCTCCACAGCGTCAACAGAGGGTGGAGATTCTTCGCCTTCTCGCTCCCAAGCGAGCCATGCCTCCGCCAGACGCTCGTGCTGGGCACGAAGTTCTTGAAGCTTCGACTCCTGCTCAGCCAGCGTGTTGCGCTGATTGGACAAGGCCTTCTGAATCAGCTGGCGCTCATGAGGTCCCAGCTGCTCTACAGCTCCCCTGGCCGCGTCAAGGGCTCTGGCCTCATCCGCAGAAAGCGTTCCCAGTGCGGACAACAGCTCTGGGTGCTTCTGCAATACAGCTTGCTCAACAAGAAGTTCTTGCTCTGCGCGAGCAACGATTTCGTGGGTCTCCTTGATGGTCGCGGACAGCTCCTCGATCCGTGCCTTCATGCCGGCCTGGCGGTCGGTGAGGCCCTCGAGGTCAGGCAGTTGATCTCTCGTTGAGTAAGCGCTCTCGAGCTCCAGCTGAGTCTTGCGACTGAGCTCTGCGAGATGTGCCGGTATCTGTTCCCTGGCCACACCTGTCAAAATGGGGGATGACTGGATGGCCTCCTGGCGCGACTGATCCGCGTCAGATTGCTGACATCTCTCGATCTCCTGCTTCGTCAGAAGCAGGCCGCGAATCTGGTTGTCCAGCTCGGTGATTCGCTGGATGTTCTTCGTGGTATCGCGAACGTAGGACTGAAGCATCCACAATTCATGTGTGTGGCGATCGTTCTGGCCCACAAGCAACGATTTCTGCATCATCCCCTCCGCGACTTTTTGACGGACGCCCATCAATCGGAGAATCAAGGGGATCGCTGCTTCAGAAAGGGCCTGCTGCCGCTCCATGAGGACAGTTGCCCCCTTCTTGAAGGTTTGCGCGAGGCGGTCGAGCAGCACGCCAGGAGGCGGCGCACCTTCCAACGAGAGCTCAACTCCCGCGATGGCCTTCAACGCAGCGGCAATGGCGATAACTCTCTCTGTCATCGCTTTCGCAGTAAAAGCTTGAGTGTTTTCTGCTCCCAGTGCGTCCATCAGCTGTTGTTGAGACGGGGCCGAAATCTCAGCAAACCGGTCGCGACTCTCTTGCTCACGACCAGCGCTCCGCTCGATGCGGTGGCTCTCCGCTTCGCTGTTCACGAACTCCAGAGAAACCCGGTACTGTGCGACAGGCACATCCCCCACTCTCCTGGCGAGGAGGCCGTGGTGTTTCCCTCGATCAAGCACGCCCTGTGTGAGTAATTCGAGCCGGCGAACTCTGCCAGTGAGCGCCCATTCGATGGCTTCGAAGAAGGTACTTTTTCCAGCCCCATCAGGGCCGGTCAAAATCGTCACACCTGGGCCTGGCAGGGCGAGCGAGAAATTGTCCCCGTATGCGCGGAAGTTGGAGATCTCGATGCGCCGGAGATAGAGCGTAGTCACTGCTTGATCCATGGGCAAGTGCTGAGATCCTCCTCCACCCACCGGCGCGGTCCAAACCCTTTTTGCTCGCCCCATGCGACTCAGGGCAGGCTGGAGGACCAGCCACCGTCCACGGTGTAGGCACCGCCGGTGCAGTAGCTGCTCTCCTCGCTGGCGAGGAAGAGGTTCATCCGGGCGACCTCCTCGTTGGAGGCGAAGCGCTTGAGGGGCACGCGCCCGGCGACCGCGGCCCGGATCGCGGCCTCGTTGCCAGCTCCCAGCATCCGCTCCACGTTGGTCATCATGTCGTTGTCGACGGGGCCCGGGCACACGGCGTTGACCCGGATGCGGTGGGGCGCGCCGTCGATCGCGCTTGCGCGCGCGATCCCTACGACGGCGTGCTTGCTGGCCACGTACGGAGAGGAGACCTGCATCCCCCCGAGGCCCCCCGCCGAGGAGGTGAGGATGATGCTCCCGCCGCCGCGCTTCTGCAGTTCGGGGAACGCGTACTTGACGGCCAGCCACGTCCCACGCACGTTGATCGCCATCACCGAGTCGAAGGCCTCCACGGAGATGTCGGAGACGGGGGCGAACTCCCCCTGGATTCCCGCGTTGCTCACCAGGATGTCGAGCCCGCCGTGGCGCTTCACTGCCTCACGGAGGTAGCGCTGGGTGTCCTCGACCTGGGAGACATCCGCCACGGTGTAGCTGACGTTCTCGTGGTTGATCGCCTGCACCGTCTTGCGGAGCTTCTCCTCGTTTCGGCCCACCACCACCACCCGGGCGCCCTCCTGGACGAAGAGCGCGGCCGTCGCCGCTCCGATACCACTGCCGCCGCCGGTGATGACCGCGACCTTCTCCTGCAACCGGTTCATGATGAGCTCCCACTCGAGATCGGCTGGTGCTCCAGCCGCCGCGAATCCTACCCTCTGAGACCTGACAGCGGTGTCCTCAGGGCGCGCCCGAGCACGTGCCAGTTCTGGCACGTTCCTCCTCGGAGGCCGCCACCTCCAGGTGTCCTGTGGCGCGCAAGCCCTGGAGATAACAGGGCATTCACCACGTTCCACGTCCTGGCCCCTGGGTTGCTCAAGGAGTCCTTGCCGCGCCGGCAAGAACCGGCGCGCGCGAACCCCGAGAGCCAGCACATGCACCGAACTCCTCAGTGGAAGCATTCCCTCCGTCGTCTCCTCCTCACGCCCCTCCTGCTGGGGCTCTTCCCGGGCTGTGACGCCGGTGAAGAGCGGCCCGAGCAGGCCACGCGTCCTCCCCCGGCCCAGTCCGCGCTCCTCACCACCGCACCCACGCCGATGCAGGTGGTCCTCGATGCCGAGGCGGACACGATGGTCTCATCGCTCCTGCCGGGAACGAACTACGGCACGTTGACGGGCCTGACTGTCGACCGCTACAGCGAGACCTACCTGCGCTTCAACCTCAGCAGCATTCCGGCGGGGGCTCGCATCGCCTCAGTCATGCTGCAGGCCCAGGCCTACAGCGGCGAGTCCCCCGGTGGCGACGGCAGCGTCTACACGCACCTGGTGCCGGATGACTCCTGGAGCGAGACCGGCATGCATTGGTACAACAAGCCCGCCGTGTCAGGGAGTGACCTGGGCTCCTGGTGGCTGTGGTACTCCACCAGCGCCACCAAGCCCTTGCAGGTCGGCCTCAACTACAGCCCCAAGCTGAAGGCACCGGTACAGCAGGCGGTGGACTCGGATGGGAAGATCTCCTTCCGGCTGAGGTCTCCGGGCTACAAGACGGTGTACCGCTCCCGCGAATACTCCGTCGCCAGCGAGCGGCCCAAGCTCATCATCAGCTACTTCGAGGCCTCGGATCCCCAGGTGACGGCGGATCTCCAGGTGGTGGACCTCTCCCCCGCGGCGGATGCGCAGGTGTTGGCAGCCAGCCCCAACTCGAACTACGGCACGTCATCGATCCTGACCGTCGACCGGAGCGAGGCGGAGACCTTCTTGCGGTTCAACCTGAGCGGCATCCCCACCAACGCGAAGGTGGCCTCCGTCGTCTTGGTGACCACGTCCTATGACGGCTACGCCTACGACGGCGCTGACGGCAACGTCTATACCCACCTGGTCCCCAACGACACCTGGAGTGAAACCGGCATCACCTGGAATACCAAGCCCGCCGTCAAGGGCAGCGACCTCGGCTCCTGGCTGCTGTGGAACCGCAACGGCCAGTACACCACGCAGATGGGCATCAACTCGAACCCCAAGCTGGTGACCGCCGTGCAGCAGGAGCTCGGCTTGGACGGGGTGATCTCCCTCCGGCTCAACTCCCCCGGATACCGGACGCTGTACCGCTCGCGTGAGTACACGAACACGGCCGTCAGCTGGCCGCATCTCCTCGTCTACTACTTCATTCCGCCTCCGCCCCCGCCGTGCCCCGTGTCCAACGCCCCCGCGCCCACGCAGGTGGTCCTCGAGCCCGAGGCAGACGCGTATGTCTCGGCGCTCAACCCTGGAACGAACCTTGGCACGGCAGGCAACCTGATCGTCAGCCCGGGCGAGGAGGAGACCTACCTGCGCTTCAACCTCAGCAGCATTCCGGCGGGGGCTCGCATCGCCTCGGTCATGCTGCAGACCCAGGCCTACGGCGGCTATGCCTACGGCGGCGACGGCAGTGTCTATACGTACCTGGTGCCGGACGACTCCTGGAGCGAGACCGGCATCACCTGGAACACCAAGCCCGCGGCGTCAGGAAATGACCTGGGCTCCTGGTGGCTGTGGTACGGCAATGCCGCTCCCTTGCAGGTGGGGCTCAACTACGACCCGAAGCTGAAGGCTCCGGTGCAGCAGGCGCTGGACTCGGATCAGCGGATCTCCTTCCGGCTGGCGTCATCCGGCTACAAGACGGTGTACCGCTCCCGCGAATACTCCGTGGCCAACGAGCGGCCCAAGCTCATCATCAGCTACTTCGACGCCACGAATCCCCAGGTGACGGCGGACCTTCAGGCAGTGGCCCTCTTTCCCTCGGCGGATGCGCAGGTGCTGGCCAGCAACCCCAACTCCAACTACGGCACGTCATCGATCCTGACCGTCGACCGGAGCGAGGCGGAGACCTTCCTCCGGTTCAGCCTCGCCAGCATCCCTGCCAACGCCCAGGTGGCCTCCGTCGTCCTGGTGAGCACGTCCCATGACGGCACCGCCTACGATGGCGCCGACGGCAACGTCTACACGGACCTGGTCTCCGACGACACCTGGAGCGAGACCGCCATCACCTGGAACACCAAGCCCGCCAGCAATCAGTGTGATCTCGGCTCCTGGCTGTTGTGGAACCGCGATGGCCAGTACGCCACGCAGGTGGGCATCAACTCGAGCCCCAAGCTGGTGGCCCCCGTGCAGCAGGCGCTGGGCTCGGACGGGTTGATCACCCTCCGGCTCAACTCCCCTGGGTACCGGACGCTGTACCACTCGCGTGAGTACACGGAGACCACCGCCCGTTGGCCGCAGCTGCTCGTCTATTACACCCTCCCCTCCTCCGTGCACTGAAGCGGTAAGACGGGCACGATGAGGTAGCCCTTCACGAGCCGAGGAACCGGCAGCCAGGGCCTGGACCTGAGCTGCCGGTTCCCGGTGCGGGGCGAGAACACGAGCGCGGGCTCTTGCTATAAGCGCTCTGTCCCGCCTCGCCCCCTCGGAGACTCGCGCATGCCCAGGCTCTCTCGTTTCCTCCGCCTCGTGCTGAAGGGGCTTGCCGGGTTGTTCCTGGCACTGATGGTGCTCCTCGTTGCCGGGTACTTTTGGCTCAAGCACTCGGCGCGGCCGTCGGAGCTGATTGGCCTCACGGTCCCCCAGGATCAGCGCGAGAAAGAGACTGCGCGCTTGCAGAAGCTAGGCCTTCGTGTGCCACCCGAGGGCGTCGTGCTGGAGCATCCCTTCGACCCACCGTGGACCTCGCGCTCGATGGTGGTTCCCTCCCGGTGGCTGCTCCAGCCCGGGGTGAGGATCCTCCTCTCGCGTGACATGGAGCTCCGGCCGGCGGATGTGCTCGCCGACCTGGACCTGCTCGAGACCGTGATGTCTCGCGCGTATGGCGGCTGGGTCTCCGCCGAGGAGCAAGGATGGGATTGGAAGGCGTGGTTCGCCGGGTGGCGTCAGAAGTTGCGCGACGCGGGAGACCGTCCCCTCTCCATCGACGAAGCCTTTCAGCCCATGGACGCGCTCTACGCCGTCCGCCTGGACAACCATACCCAGGTGCCGCTGCAGCGCATGGAGACGGGGAGCGTGTCGCAATCCGCGGTGCTCGCTCGCGCCCCCCAAGGCACATGCACGCGGGTGCGCAACCGCCAGGGGGTGGAGTTTGCCCTCAACCCGAAGGATGCGGGCCAGCAGCCACGCAAGGCCCTGTCACCGGATCCGGGCCTCACCCGCTTGGAGGACATCCAGTATCTGTCCGTGCCCAGCGCGCGCGGCGAGCTGGCGGCGGTGGAGTGCTCCGGGGAGTGGATTGAGCTGTCCCCGGTAGGAGGGCCCCGGGATTCGTCCCTGAAGGCGATGCTGTTCTCGCGGCTCTTCGTTCCCTCAGACAAGCCCGAGGTGCGGCGGCTCTCACCCGAGGCCGTCTACGCCCGCATCCCCGGCATGTACCCGGAGCTCTACCAGGGGATCGAGCAGAAGCGCGCCACCTGGCCGCAGCCGACGGGGCAAGAGCGGGTGCTGATCGTGGATCTGCGCGGCAATTCCGGCGGCTCGTCCGATTACGGCTGGCAGGTCCTCCAGGGCTGGGTGGATCCCCAGCGCGCGGTGACGATGGAGAGGCTGGGGCACACACTGTCGGCGTCGTGCTTCTACGCGTCGCTCAAATGGAACTTCTCCTCCGTGTTCATGGGAGGCCTGCAGCCGCCCCTGGATGAGGCCGATCACAAGGACTTGCAGGAGGGGATTGAGCTGCTCGAGGCCTCGTATCCCGAAGAATGCCCGCGGGAGGACACCGAGACGCCGCCTCAATGGACCTGGAAGGATCATCAGTTCCAGCGAGCCATCTCCGGCATGCGCATCATCACCCTGGTGGACAACAGCTGCGGCTCGGACTGCGAGCTGCTGACCCTGCAGCTGGGCTCGCTGCCGGAGACGGTGGTGGTGGGCCGAAATACCGGCGGCGTCTGCCAGTTCATCCAGCCCGGCTACGGGATCCTGCCTCACACGCGGCTGCCGTTTCGCATCGCCCTGGGGGAGAGCAATCCCTATGGCGACCATCGCTCCGTGGACGGCTATGGCCTGGACGTGGATGTGCTGCTGCGAGGCGGCGAGGACTGGACGCCCGAGCGCGTCGCACGGCTGGCGGAGCTTCTTCGGTAGCCAGCGTGCGCACGCCGTGATGGCTATGCCTTCTTGCTCCACACCGCAGGCGCGTAGCCGGGCGGCTTGTCCCCCACGGAGGAGCCGGTGTTCAAGATCCACGCCTGATACGCATCGGTGAACATGCCGTACGGGAAGGGCGGCGGCTGCGCACTGGCCTCGTTGAGCTGCTGGCGCAGCTCGGCTGGGAGCTCGAAGTCGAGCGCGGCGAGATTGTCCTCGAGCTGGCTGGGCCGGGTCGCACCGATGATGACCGAGCCGACTCCCGGCTGCGTGGCGGTCCAATTCAGCGCCACTTGCGCCATGCTCCGGCCGATGGCCTTGGCCACCTTCTCGAGCGCCGCGACCACTCGCCAGTTCTGCTCGGTGAACTTCCCCGCGCTCTTGCCCGTGGGACTCCGGGTGAGCCGGCCGTCACCCGTGCCGCCCTCCTCGCCCGGCCTGTATTTCCCTGAGAGCAGTCCTCCGCCGAGCGGGCTCCAGGCGGTGATGCCCA
This sequence comes from Hyalangium minutum, assembly GCF_000737315.1. Lineage (GTDB taxonomy): Bacteria > Myxococcota > Myxococcia > Myxococcales > Myxococcaceae > Hyalangium > Hyalangium minutum. The sequence continues at coordinate 462,270 of NZ_JMCB01000004.1, read as the reverse complement.
TCCCCAACGTCTGCGCCAGGGGCACGAACTCGTGCTCGATGCTCCGCTCGACCAGGGAGTATTGCAGCTGCAGGCTGATGAGCGGCGTCAGCGCGTGCGCCTCGGCATAGGTCTGCGCTCGCGCCGCGTACCACCCTGGGACATCGGACAGCCCTGCGTAGCGAATCTTCCCGGCTCGCACGAGATCATCGAACGTGCGCATCACCTCCTCGGCGGGGGTGATTCGATCCCACGTGTGCAGCAGATAGAGATCGATGTAATCGGTTCGCAGCCGGCGCAGCGAGGCGTCCACCGCGCGCATCATGTTCTTGCGGCCGTTGCCGCCTGCGTTCGGGTTGCCTGCTTCAACGTTGTTGCTGAACTTGCTGGTCACGACGACGCGATCCCTCACGCCCGCCTCGGCGATGAACTTGCCGAGCATCTTCTCGCTCGTGCCCTGGGTGTAGAAGTCGGCCGTGTCGATGAAGTTGCCGCCGGCGGCGAGGTAGCGATCGAAGATGGCCCGAGCGGTCTCCTCGGAGGATCCCCACGAGCCGAACATGCCATCCGTCCCGAAGGTCATGGCACCGAGGGAGAGGCGACTGACCCGGAGGCCCGAGCGGCCCAGCAGATAGTATTGATCGAGAGACATACCTTCACTCCTTGTTGCTGCGCTGTTTTTCTGGACCACTCCATCCAAAACAAGTCGTAAAAAAAGAGCGCGCGGTTCCGCGCACTCTCGTGAGCTAGAGAGCCCTCAGCCCTGCCATCGTGAAGGTGGCAATATCGCGAAGGGCCTCAGGCGTAGCCCCCGCTTTCGCGGTGACTCGCAAGCCCTGGAGCGCGGCCAGGAGAAAGCGTCCCCCCTTCTTCTCGTCCACCGAAGGGCTGAGCTCCCCTTGTCGCTTGGCTTCGCGCAAGATCTGCTCGAACGCGGTCTCGCACAGCAACCCCGTGGCTCGGATGATCGACGCCACCTCAGGGTCCTTCTGCGCGAGCTCCGCAGTCGCGTTCACGCCCATACACCCACGAGCGCGCTCTCCAGGAGTCTGATGGGCGATGGCCATCAGGACTTTCTCGAGCGCCATCAGCGGCGAGGCGCCGGCATGAAGGCGCTCGATCAGCCCGGCGCCACTCTCCGCGTTGTAGCGCTGGAGCGCTTCCAGGAAGAGCCGATGCTTGTCGCCGAACGTGTCGTACATGCTCTGGCGCCCAATGCCCATCGCGCGCACCAGGTCGTCCGTGGAGGTCGCCTCATAGCCCTTGTCCCAGAAGACGGCCATGGCCCGCTTCAGAGCCTCATCTCGGTCGAATGCCTTCGGGCGCGCCATGGCCCTATGACTAATGATTCTGGACGGACCTGTCAATATCGGCTCGCCAGCAGCGGCAGGATCGGGTCCGCGTTCACGATTGGGTAGACTGCTCCGATGATTCTCGCCCGCTGGATGCTCTGCTTCGCCCTCCTGGCTCCGACTGCGGTCCTCGCCCAGGACTCCCGGAGTGGCGCTCCCGCCTCCTCCGAGGAAGAGCCTTCCGTCTCGCCTCCGCCCCTCGTGTCAGCGCCCGGAGAAGCCGCAGATACTTCCTCCCAGGAGGAAGCGCCTCCACGGGGTGAGTCCATTCCCTATTCCTACCCGGGTGATGCGCTGGACGAGTTCCAGCCTCCCGGCCGCCCCGGCCTGCCGACCGTGGGGCGCATCACGCTCGAGATCATGGGAGGTGCCGCGGCTGGGGCCCTCTCGGGCCTTGTGGCGTTCCTCGCGGCCGAGGCCTTGTCCGGTGGTAGCTGCGGCGATGACCCCGGCTGCATCATCACCGGCTTGGGGATGACCGCAGGGGCGATCTTCTTCACGGCCCCGCTGGGGGTCTATGCCGTAGGCCAGCTTGCGGGAGGCCAGGGCTCGTACTGGACCTCGCTGCTCGGGATGGCGGTGGGCACGGGCGCGGGAGGCATCATGGTGGCCGTCTTCAGCAACAAGAGCGGCGAGCTCCAGCTCGCCAGCATCGTGACGCTTCCCATTCTCGGAGCCGTGCTGGGGTACGAGCTCTGGAACGCCCATCAACAGCCGGACATCGTGAGGCCCGCGCGAACCGGCGCCACGGGCGCTTCCCTCCAGCTCATCCCCCTGGCCGGCATCACCCCTGGCGGTGGAGTCTTCGGGGGGATCGCCGCCAGGTTCTGAGAGCGGGCTGACGAACCGGGCGACGTCCTCGAAACCCGTGCGGAGGATGTCGCTGACTCGGCTCAGCTCACTCCCCCATGAAGATGGGCACCTTGAACACCATGCCGGCCTGCACCTGGGCTCGCAGGGCGCGGACTTCCGAGTCGTAAAGGCACGGCGCGCCCAGGTACACCGCGGCCACCCCCGTCGTGAGCATGATCCGGCCCTGGAGCCCTCCATTGAACTTGCCCGTGAGGCCGCTGTACTCGCCGAGCAGGCCCACATCCACGCCCAGGAAGCCAAAGCCCAGCTCGGGGCCAATGCTCAGCCGCGAGGCCCGGTTGGGTAACACCTGGATGAAGTCCATATAGCCGCCGAACCACCAGTAGTTCGCGCCTGGGAGCCTCACGGCGCTCGCCTCGAAGCCCACGGCCGCCCATTTCTCGTCCGACAGCAAGGCGCCGTTGGTGCCCGGTCGGCCGGCGACGCCCGCGTTCACGCCGAGCAACAGGTAGCGGCCCATGTCCGGAGAGGTGGCCACGCGCGGCACGCTCTTGGACTTCTCATCCTTCCTCCGGGCCGCGGCAGGGCCTGGGGACGGGAGCAGGAGCGTCGCGAGCCCCAGCAGGAACGCGAAGAGGGAGGGCACACTCCGGGAACGGAGGTACGAGGAGGCTCTGGAGCAGAGGGGCATGTCCCCATGATGCCGGGAAGCCGCGTGTGCGTACCAGGGCTGGGGGGCTTCCAGGCGGGCGCCTCGGGACCGACGATGCCGGCCACAGGAAGAGCCAAGCTCGGCCAGCTTCCTCCTGTCACCAGCACCTTGCCCGAGGGCAGCGCCACGGCCGCGTGCGCAGAGAGGTACTCGCTCCCTCAGCGCTTGTTGCGCTTTCGCTGGGCGACCTTGGGGGAGCGCGCGCGGTCTGCGGCGTGCTGCAGAAGCGGGCTCACCTCTCTCGCGCACTCGATCAGCGCTCGCACGACGGGCGCGCCGTCGTCCTCCGCGCGCCATGTGACGACTTCACTCAGGTTGAGGTGGAGGTCTTCGACGGGCCGCCACAGCAACGAGGTCTGCGAAGCCAGCTCCCAGAACTTCTCCGAGAGGAAGGTGACCGCGTCGCCGATGACGACCAGCGCCAGGAGCGCCTCCAGATCGAGCACCTCCGCCGTCACGTGCAGCGTCACGCCCTGTGCGCGCGCCGTCGTGAGGATGTCCGCGTGGAGCCTCGGATAGAGCTGACGTGGCTGGAGCAGCACGCGCTCGCTCTCGAGGTCTCGAAGCCAGACCTTCTTGAACCGTGCGAGTCGATGCTCCGGGGAGAGGAGCAGCCCGAGCCGGTCACGTGCCATCTCCAGGTGGCCCAGGGCGTCGTCACTGGGCGCGTAGGCACCGTAGCCGAAGGCAATCGTCCCCTGCCGCAGGGCCGCCCACTGCTCGACGCTGCTCATGGGAACGAGCTGCAGGCCGACACGGGGCGTTCGCCTTCGGAACGCCGCGACAAGGGACAGCAACGCACCCATGAAGGTCGTCCCCGTTTCAAAGCCGATGACCACGGTGCCGAGCCTGCCCTCAGCGACCCCCTTGGCTTCGTCGACGGCTGCGTCGACGCTCGCCAGGATACTCCGGGCTCTCTCTGTAAAGGCCTTCCCAGCGGCGGTGAGCTTGATGCCACGTCCCTCCGGCTCGAAGAGCTCAACGCCCATCTCCTCCTCGAGGTCCTTCATCTGCCGGCTCAGCGGCGACTGCGAGACGTGGAGCCTCTCGGCGGCCCGGCGGAAGCTCTGCTCCTCGGCGATCGTCACAAAGTAGCGCAGGTGTCGGAGTTCCATCGGTCACGACCGTTGCTGGGAAGGCATCATACGCGAGCGATCAATGTCTTGGACGGCTCGATACGGGAAGCGTACGCCAGCGTCCATGAACTCAACGACAAAGAAGTCCCCCCGAGTGCTGGTTTCCGGTGCCAGCATTTCCGGTCTCACCACCGCCTCCTGGCTCGCCCGCTATGGCTTCGAGGTCACAGTGGTCGAACGCGCGCCGTATCTGCGACCGGGCGGTCATGCACTCGATGTGCGCGGTCCAGCATTGGAGGCCGCGGAGCGGATGGGCATCCTCACCACGATTCGCGATCGCAGCACGAAGCTGACGGGAATCGCGGTGGTCGACTCGGCCGGCAAGGAGATCTTCCGGAGCATGGAGAGCACCTTGACGGGCGGCCGGCTCGACAGCCCCGATGTCGAGATTCTACGGGACGACCTCTGTGACGTACTCCACGAAGCCGTGGCCAGCCCAGTCGAGTACATCTTCGGCGATTCCATCGCGTCGCTGACCCAAGACGAGTCGGGCGTCGACGTCACGTTCGTCGCTGCCGCGCCTCGCCGCTTCGAGCTCGTGATTGGCGCGGACGGATTGTATTCGGGGGTGCGGCGGATTGCCTTCGGCCCTGATGAACAGTTCCTGCGCGCCTTCGGTGACCTGTACGTCGCGACCTTCGGCATGCCGAACTTCCTCGGTCTCGAGCGCTGGCAGGTCATGTACAGGCAGCCTGACTCCGTCGGCGCGCTGGTCATGGGCCTGCGAAAGGATATCAAGGCGAGGACGTATCTCGGCTTCAACGCGCCGAAGGGGATCGACTTCGACTTCCGTGACATCGACGCGCAGAAGCGGTTGCTGGCCCATCGCGTCGCCGGCGCGGGCTGGGTGATCCCGCAGATCGTGGAACACATGCTGCGCGCGACCGACTTCCATTTCTACTCGCTGAGTCAGGTCCGCATGAGCAGCTGGTCGCGCGGGCGGATCGTGTTGGTCGGTGATGCTGGCTACGCCGTCTCTCTGGGGACGGGTCAGGCCACCACGGTCGCGATGGTCGGCGCCTACGTCCTGGCCGGTGAGCTCGCCACGCACAAAGACGATCTGGTCGCCGGTGCAGCCGCGTATGAGGGCGAGCTGCGCGCTTATGTGATTCGCAATCAGGACATTGCGTTGGAGCAGAACGCCAAGCCCGAAGAACTGACGGACGAGGGTGAGACTGCCACCCCCGGCGGCCTTCCGGACTTCGGAGCGCTGACGCTGCCGTTCGCGCTCAAGAACTACCAGGAATGGGTAAGGCTTCCATGAGCTCCGGAAATCCCAATCCACCACGCCCGCAGTGGACTGGGCCGAGTTGCTCGTAACTCCTCGCCGGAGCCCAGAGAGACCATAACCTCAGCGGTGGCCACCGTAGCCGCCACCGCCACCACCGTGGCCGCCACCACCGCCGCCGTGGCCGCCGCCACCACCGCCGTGGCCACCGTTGGAGCAACCGTCACCATCGTGGTGACCGCCGCCGCCACCGCCGTGGCCGCCACCGCCACCGCCGCCGTGGCCATTGTTGGGGCACCCGTCACCATCGTGGTGACCGCCACCGCCACCACCGTGGCCACCGTTGGGGCAGCCGTCACCATCGTGATGACCGCCGCCGCCACCACCGTGGCCACCACCACCACCGCCGTGGCCACCGTTGGGGCACCCGTCACCATCGTGGTGACCGCCACCGCCACCACCGTGGCCACCACCACCACCGCCGTGGCCACCGTTGGAGCACCCGTCACCATCGTGGTGACCGCCGCCACCGCCGTGACCGTGGTCATCGTTGTGGCAACCGTCACCATCGTGGTGACCACCACCGCCGTGACCGTGGTCATCGTTGGGGCAACCGCCATCATGACCGCCATTGCCGCCGTCAGGCGTACCACCCCCATTGCCGCCGTCAGGCGTACCACCCCCATTGCCGCCATCGGGCGTACCACCGCCACTGCCGCCGTCGGGATCACCCGGAGGAGTCGTCGGCTCCTGGCAGATGCTGTGCTCCGCCAGCGGGTTGATGTGGCCCTCGGCGTTGCCCGTCAGCGACCTGGCGTAGATGCCGCCATCGAAGCTGCCGTTGGTGAAGTGAATGTCAGCGCGGGGCGCCAGCACCGTGCCCCAGAAGCCGAAGCCCTGAGCGGTGATGCTGGTGGTGTCCACGAAGTTGAAGAGCACGCCGTGCTGGTCGATGCCGCCGCTGAACTGGATGCCGAAGCCGGTGAAGGTGGCCGAGGCCCCGCGGATGTTGACCACCACGAAGGAGCCGGCCGGCGCTTCGATGGACCACAGAGCGGCGCCGATGAAGTCAGTGGCGTTCACGTCGAAGACGTTCTGCTGCGCATCCGTGCCGCGCAGCATGAGGCCGCCCCAGAACTCGCGCGTCGTGGTGCCGTTGGCCGTCAGGCTGGCCAGTTGTGTGGACAGGCTGAGCAGCTGAGCTTCGCGGGCGGCGAAGTTGATGGGAGAGCCCTGCGCCACGGTACCGCGTGGGTAGACCACGGTCTGGTCGGCGCTGTAGCTGCCCCCGTGCCGCGCGTCACCCCAGACGCCGCCATTGGTGAGCGTCAGGTTGCCGCCCGCCACCAGCGTGTTGGCGATGTCCGTGCCCGGCAGCCTCCAACCCACGGAGAAGTTGTCCATGGTGATATTGCCAGCCGCCGCGACCTTGCCCTCCACGTCCGTGCCCAGGTTGTAGTTCCCGAGCAGGAACAGGTTGTAGTCATTCAAGTGGACCGGGACGACCGACGACTCGGGCGGGCAGGCGCCGTTATCGTCGAGGTGGCCGCTGCTCCCTGCGCCACGCCCCTGCGAGTCATCTCCAGAACCAACCAGGCCGCAGGCAGAGAGCGACAGCAGAGCGGCAGCCAAAGCGAACGGACGGAAAGCGCGCATAACAGGAATACTGTCACCAAGTGGACCCTGGGATCCACGTCAAAATCGGATTAACCGTATTTTGTCACCTGCCCGACACCCCCTGCGCCAGCGTCCAGTCCCCGGATCAGCCGATGGTCAGCTCACCGGGCAGGGGCTTCTTTTGTCCGTCCATGAAGATGCCGAAGTAGCTCTCCGCCAAACGGAACTCGTTGTACGCCGGCGAGATGGCCATGTTGCGCACCGCCATCAGCGGGTCCACCGGATTGCCGTCGTAGTCGGAGAGCAGACCGCCGAGGCCCATGTGGCTCATGGGCTGCTCCCGCGCGCGCCGCTGGAGCTCCTTCACGTCGTCGGCCGTGAGGTTGAGCGTGATGGGATCGTCGTTCTCCCGGGCGGCCTTCGCCTTCGCCTCGTCACCCGTGAAGGAGTAGACGAGCAGCTCCCGGGCGTTGTCGTCCGTCGTGTCGAACTTCATGGCGAACTTCTCGGAGTCGGGGATGAGCTTGCCGTCCTTGTCGTACTTCTGCTCGATGGTGATGTCCGGGTGGTCCCCGCCGTAGGTGATGTCCGACGTCACGGACTTCGTCCCATCCGGGTGGTGGGTGATGAGGTACTCGCCCGTGTTCGTCGTGCCGTCCGTCTCCAAGCTGATGGGACCGATGTCCAGACCGAGCTTGCCGCCCGTGGACTCGTAGTTGATCTTGTCGAAGCGCAGCGTGTTGGAGACGCCCGGGCCCTCCTTCTCCGGCATGCGGCCGTCTTTGGCGAAGGACTCGAAGGCCTTCTTGCCCGCCGGGTTCGACAGATCGAACTCGGCGGTGCGCAGCTTGTACTCCTTGAGAGTGTCGGAGCGGCCCATGCTCACCGACACCGGCCCGACCCCCAGGCTCACCTTTCCGTTGTTCTCGATGAACTCAGTGGGACCTGCCGTCATCTGCAGCTTGTCGCCGTTGCGAGTCACCTCGACGGACATGCCCGTGCCCTGCTTCACGTCACCGGAGAGGCCCAGTTCGGCGGCGTGGTAGGACAGGCCGACGTCCAGGCCGTAGCCGGCGAACTGGCTCTGCTCCATCTTGACGGAGGCGCCGTCCGGAATCGTCTCCGGGTTGAGCGGGTGCGGAGGCGCGATCTCGCCGCGCTTGAGCTTCTCGAAGTCCTCCTCCTTCATCTTCACTTCGTACGACATGCTCTTGCCGGCCTCGACGCTGCCCTCGACGGAGCCACCGATCTTGGCCTTGCCGAACTCCACCGAGCCCGACGCGGACACGGACGTCTCGGCGGTGATGGAGACGGTGACGTACCCGTCCTCCTTCTTCACGTCCTTCTCGAGCGAGTCGCTGAACTCGACGGACACCGGCCCGGCCTGGCCGGGGACGGTGATGTCGCGCGCCTCGGCCGTGGCGGCGTTGGGGACATCGCCCGAGACGGGGGCGTCCGCGACCATCATCCGCTGGAGCTCGGGGGACACGTTCGCGTCAGCCAGCGCCTTGGCGCGCTCCGGCGAGCCCGCCTCGGTGGCGAACACCTTCGCGGCCTTCGTCCCGGAAATGGAGCCCGCCTCGCTGTAGTGCGGCTGCTCCTGAAGGTACGCCTTCATGTCGTCGTAGCTCTTGCCACTGCTCGGATCGAGCACGCGGTCACCCTGGCGCACCACCACGTGGCCCGACTGCCCCTCGGCGCCAGCGCGCGAGTCCTTGAGGAACACCAGCTCCGAGCGCTGCTGCAGTTCCGGCGAGCTCTTGCTCACCCAGTCTGCCGCCTTGTCCAGGCAGTTGACCTTCCCGTCCTGGCTGTTCTCGGTGAACAGCGACGACGCGGGCGCGCCGTTGCCCTGGCCGTCCAGGTTCAGCGTGTTCTTCGCGCTGGCGGGCTCGAAGGAGGACTGCGGGCTCAGGGCCCCTGCCCCCTGGCTCGCTGACGGAGTGGCCTGACTCGCCGCAGCCTCTGCCGCCTGCCGTGCTGCTGCCTCCGCGGCCTGCCGTGCTGCTGCCTCCGCGGCGCGCCGCGCGGCCTCGGCTGCTGCCCGTGCCGCCTCTGCTGCTCCACCGTCACCCACGCGTCCAGCAGCCATGGCATCTCCTGTTCGTGCTCAAGGTCCTGTCGAATCGGGACTGACTTGATTCCTGATTCTCGGGACTCAAGGAAAGAAGTTGCCTGGACCGTGTTGGGCCCTGCCGCGGAGCCCGCATACGCGCGAGTTGCCGCCCAGACGGGTCGGAAGCCCCAGCAGCTTCCGGCCCGGTGAGACTCCGCACAGTCACTCCTGGCTTACCAGCCGTTGTTCCACCAGGAATGCCGGAGCGAGCTGTCCGGACCGCGATAGAAGATGTCCATGCGCCCCGGCCCCCAGCTCTCCGCCGACGGGGAGGACGTCATCTCACCGCCCAGCCACTCCCAGTTGGACCAGCCATGGGTGTACCACTTGTGCCACAGGGAATTGTCGGTGGCACGGGCGTACACATCCAGGTGACCCGCGCTCAGAGACAGTACCCCCGGGGCGCCGATGATCTGCCCGCCCAGGTTCTTGCGGAGACGGAGCACGGCGTCACGACCCTCGACATGTACGTACGGCAGTGGGCGGCTGTGTCCTCATGAATACCCATCTTCGGGATGAGGTGATCAGACTCCTTTCGCCCCATATGATCATCACCCGTTCTGACGTCGGCACTTTTGTCTTCCGGCCACAGAACCCCAGGATCCAAGACAACTTTCCAGATCTCGACGTCATGAAACGAGACATCAGCCGGATGACTCTTTCAGAGGCCAAGCGAGCGGGCATCGTCATGTACGGCGATGCCTCTTTTTCCATCGACGCGTATGAAGTGGCGCGCTTTCAAGGCTTCGCGCATTTCGTGGCCGCGCTCATTGTTCATGAAACCCGTGGGGTTCATGACCTCCGCGACGTTGAGCTGGATCCGTTCGAGCCCGAGAGGATTCGCATGGACAGCCACTCCTTGGGGGTTGGAGACAGCGCCGCCAGCCGAGTGGCCGAGCGGGGCGCGCATGTTGCCCAGCTCAAGTTCTGCGGCGCAACCCCGTCGCGCTAGCGAGCAGCATGTCGCGCAGCTGTTGCGCTCGCTCACGCGCAACAGGCACATGGATACAGCGACCGTCCGCCACGAGCCCCTCGCCCACCCATACCCGGGTTTCGCTGTCGCGCTCGAACTCCTTGATGTGCGTCACATTGACCAGCCAGTTGCGGTGGACCCGAGCGAGCGCACGGCCGAATGACGCCTCGATCGCAGACAGCGACAGGTCGACGTCGAAAACGCCCTGGGCGGTATGCACCCGAGTCAAGCGTTCCGCCGCCTCGAATGCCCACACCTCGTCGCGGTCGAAGAAGACCAGACTCTTCTGCCGCCGCGCGGCGATCCGCAGGGGGCCCGCTGGCTGCAACCTCGGACGGCGTGCCCGAATCCTGTGCAAACACTGCTCGACTCGTTGCTCGGTGAAGGGTTTGAGCAGGTAGTCGGCAACTCCGAGTTCATACGCTTCGAGCGCGTGCGCATTGAACGCGGTCGCGAGCACGATCAAGGGAGGCGTGGACAGCGCTGCGAGCTCGCGCGCGATGTCCAGTTCCTCGTTTCGGCCGCCGGAGAGCCGAATGTCCAGAAACACGACATCGAACGCGAGACGCCCGTCGCCGAGCAAGATCTCCCGCGCTTCCTCCGCGGATGCGACGGCGCCCGTGACCTCAGCAAGGTTGGAGCCATCCAAGAGCTCGACGAGGTAGTTTCGCGCTGCCCACTCGTCCTCGACGACGAGTGAACGCAGCTTTTCGCCGCCCTCACTGCTCATACCGTTCCCCCCGGAGTCACGGGAACCTCGATGACCGCCGAGGTCCCTTCGCTCGAAGACTGCAAGCGCAAGGCCGACCCAGGGCACTTGAGCTCGAGCCGGCGACGCACAGCGCGGAGGCCCAGTGCGCCAGAGCGCGGCTCGCTCGTCGGTAGGCCGGGACCGTTGTCCGTCACCGTGCACACGAGCTTCGACCCAGCGCCAGCGCCATCCCCCCGGAGCATGGCACGCACGGCCACCCGGCCGCCGCCGGCTCGACACAGCGCACCATGCTGGACCGCGTTCTCTACCAGGGGCTGCAGCAATAGCTTCGGCAGCAGCACGCCGCCGGCGTCGGGTGGAATGTCCCAATCAGGCGGACGCAGCATGATCCAACATGCATTTCGCAGAGCACTCCAGCTGCCCGCCGGCTCACGTCGCCGACACCTCGTCAGTCACCCTTCATTCTGGGCCGTAGGGGCCATCGCGCTGGTCGCGATGGGCGCTTGTCACACCGACAAAGAGGAAGAGCCGCAGCGCAGCAACCTCACGGGGAAGCAGCTTTTCGAGCAGCCCTTCCCCGGAACCAACGGCCGCTCCTGCGCCAGCTGCCACGTGCCGGAGAACCACTTCACGCTAACGCCCGACCACGTGGCTCGATTGCTCGAAACGAACCCGGACGATCCGCTGTTCAACGCGATCGACGCCGACGATCCCACGGCCGAAACGCTCACCTTCGAGCACTTGAAGAAGGGCCTCGTGCGCGTGTGGCTCACGTTGCCAGACACCATGGACTTGATCGATGACGAGGGCAACGTCACGACGCCGCCCGATCGCAGGCTGTTCGTGTGGCGTGCAGTCCCCTCGATTGCCGACACCGCGATGAGCGCGCCCTTCCAACTCGACGGACGCATGGCAACGCTGGAAGAGCAAGCGCAAGCGGCTATCACTGGGCACAGCGAAGGCGGCACGGTGTCCGCGAGCGAGCTCGAGCGCATCGCCGCTTTCCAGCGCGACGTGTTTTCTTCGAACCGGGCTCGCACCGTCGCAGAGCATCTGGCGAGCGGAGTCGATCCAGCGGGCGTTCCCGACGTGGAAGACGAGCGGAGCCTCTCGCTCGCGGAGCAACGTGGACGGGAGGTGTACGAGGCTGCGTGTGCGGCGTGCCACGGCGGGGCCACCAAGGGGACCCTCACGAATCGGGAAGTCCATGATGCGCTGTTTCCTGCCCTCAGACCCGACGGCACCGTGTTGCACGAAGTGCCCGCCACCGCCCCCCCAACCCCGGTGCTCACGGCTGCTCAAGACACCACGTTCTTGAATATCCGTTCGGCGTTTGTCACGTATCTGGGACAGGTCGACCCCGAGTCCGACTATAGCCCTCCCTGGAGCAGGAGGGTGAGCCGCGAGAAGGGGTCCGAGCCTTCCCGCAGCCGGGGATAGTGGTCCCAGCTGAGCACGGCTCCCACCGGGCCGAAGTGCAGATCGACGAGCAACCGCAAGCCCGGCCTGGCTTCGGGAAGCACCTGCACCGGCACGCCCACTCCAAGGCCGAGACTCGGGATGATGAGGATCTGCGGCGTTGCGTACTGGGTGAGCGGCGTGAGGACGAGCTGCTCGCGAAAGTCCGTCTCCACCGAGAGCGAGTGCAGGAAGGACTCGGGCGCGGCGAGCTGGTAGCCGAGCCGCGCCATGAAGCGGGAACCGTCCCCGAGCCGAGCCCCCACGCCCAACTGCACGCCCCCCGGAATCCACCACGGCTTGCGCTGCGTGAGCGCGATGTTGAGCCACTCCGGCGCGCTCGCCGCCTCAAGGCGCCGCTCCGCCACCGCGTGCGCGCCCTCGCGCCGGACCTGCCAACCCGTCGCCTCCGGCAGCGTGCGCGCGGAGGTGTCCGGGCTGCTCCCCACCTCCCACGCCGAGGGGATGCGCACCGTGACGTGGAGTTCGGGGCTGCCCGCCCACGAGCGGATGGGCCCCAGCAGGTAGTCGATGTCCCAGTGCGTGGCCCGCCGCCTGTCGGAGGACAACAGCACGTGGCGCGCCTGCACCGCAGGCCACTCATACCCCGAGGGCAGGAAGCGCCGCTCGAGCTGCACCACGCCGCGCACCACCAGCTCCCCTCCCCTCCCCGGCGGCAGCGTCAGGGTGAAACCGAAACGCTCCACCGAGGTGCGCGTGAGCCGCCCGAGTGCCCCCTCAGGTGAGTCCATCTGCCCCTCCTCCACCGGGAGCGGCTCCCCGTCGAACTCCACGCTCACCTCGCGCACACGGATCCCCAGAAAGGCTGCGTCGATGACCTCCGCCTCGGAGGTACCGTTGCGCAGCCGGTAGCGCGCCTCGAAGCGGCAGGCTTCCTCGCGCTCCGCCTCCAAGCAGTCGAAGGACAGCTCCTCACCGAGCACCTCCGAGCGCGTGCGCGCGGTCCCCGGAGACAGGGTGAAAGCCGCCGGCGTGCGCGTAGAAGCGGCCACGTTGGCGGCGGCGGGCACGGCAACGAGGAGGCAGAAAAAGGAAGCGAGGCGAGCCGTCATCTCCACCATTGTCACTCAAGCCCGTGGCCAGGGTGAGAGCACGCGTTGCCCCGCGACGCGGCCTGCGCGAAAAAAGAAACCCCGTGGCACCTCGCGGGCGCCACGGGGCTCTGTCAGCACTTCGAACGGGGGCTTACTTGCCCGCGCGGTACGAGGTCCACATGCTGCTCATGCGGGTCCGCTGACCGGCGCTGAACGTGTTCATGCAGGAGTCGTACGTGTAGTCCATGAAGTTGGTGATCGGATCCACACCCGACATGGTGGTGCAGGTGTCGCGGCCGGTGGGGCAGCCGTTGGCCGGCGTCGACTCGGCCGGCGTGTCGCTCACGCTGTCGTTGGTGGTGGTGCAGCCGCCCTGGAACGTGTGGTACAGGCCCATCCAGTGGCCAACCTCGTGCGTGCCCGTGTCGCCCTGGTTGTAGTTGGTGGCCGTGCCGCCCGGCAGCGAGCTCTGGAGCACCACCACGCCGTCCATCTTCGGGCTGCTGGTGTAGCTCCACGGGAACGTCGCCCAGCCCAGCAGGCCGCCGCCCATGTTGTTGGTGTAGAAGTTCAGCGCCGACGCGGTGCCCTTGCGCAGCGCGTTCTTCATCGTCGACTCACACGAACCACCGCTGGTACAGGTGTAGTACGTGGAGTTGTTCGTATAGTCCACGCTGGCCAGCGTGAAGGTGAACCCCGCAGATGCGTAGGCGTTGTTGAGCACCGTGATCTGGTTGTTGATCTGCGTGGTCGTCACGCCGCCGTTGCCGCTCGAGTCACGGATGACGTGGAAGTACACGGGAATGCTGGTGGCAAAGGCGTTGACCTGGCCCGCCATCTCCTGGCGAACGCGGATGGCCTCGAACCGAGCCTCGATCTCCGCCACCTCCTCCGTGGTGAAGTCCTGGCTGCCGCAGTTGCGGGGATCCGACACGGCCTGGGCGTCCGTGTTCTCCACCAGTTCGGCCTCGTCCACGGGACCGCAGCCCGCCATCGCGGCCAGCGCTCCCACAGCCACCACCGTCTTTCCAAACATGCGCATGTTTCTCCACCTTGCCCACTCGGGGGATGACAACGGAATGGGTGCGCGGACTTTTAAAGTATCCCGAGAAAATGAGCAAAACGTTTATTATGTCTAAGGCAAGTTTTTCTTGACTCGACGCATAAATATTTTTTGTTCAAACCAAATGCAAGGACTTGAAGTGAAGGCGCGATTCACACTGCTGGTGATGGCTGTGCTGTGGCTGCTTCCCCTGGGAGCCCAGGCCGAGCCTCGGCGACTGGTGCTCATCCTCACCGGCGACAACCGGGGGGAGATTGCGCCCTGCGGCTGCAAGCAGGAGCCCCAGGGCGGGCTGGCCCGGAGAAAGACGGCGATCGACGCGGAGCGCGCCCAGGGCCTGCCGATGGTGTTGATGGACGCGGGCAACGCGCTGTTCAAGGAGCCCTCGCGCTCCACGGATCCCCTGGTGCAGCAGCGGGCGGAGCTGGTGCTCGATCAGATGGAGGCGCAGGGCACGGTGGCCATGGCGGTGGGCACGCGGGACTTGTCGCAGGGCCTGGCCTACCTCCAGAAGGCCACAAAGGCGCACAGCAAGAAGATGAAGCTGCTGTCCGCCAACCTCGTGGACAAGTCGGGCAAGGCGCCCTTCGCTCCCTCCCTGGTGGTGGAGGCCGGAGGGCTGAAGGTGGGCGTGGTGGGCGTGTCTGCCGAGGGCACGCCGCCCGGAGAGCCCTCGCTGACGGGCCGCCCGCCCAAGGAGGCCGCGCTGGCCGAGGCCCGCAAGCTGCGCCAGTCGCGCAAGGTGGACGTGGTGGTGGTGCTGGCCGCCATCCCCTATCCGGAGGCCGTGAAGCTGGCCATCCTGGCCAATGAGGCGGTGGACTTCGTGGTGCAGTCCCATGACGCCAAGGGCCTGGGCATTGGCGAGTTGGTCGGCACCCACGCCGCCATCTTCCCCGCCGGAGAGCTCGGCAAGCAGATCACCCGGCTGGAGCTGAGCGTGGATGGACCGGGCCCCTCGGTGGATCTGGGCTCGGGCTCGCGCGCCCGCGAGCAGCTGCGCGTGGTGGAGGACAACCTCCACAAGGCCACCACGCGGCTGGCCAGCACCCAGGACGAGCCCACGCGCGCCGAGCTCACCCGCACCATCGTCGAGCTGGAGGGCCGCCTGCACGAGCTCGAGTCGAAGATGGAAGTGAAGGCTCCCAAGGGTGGACGGGCCCACCAGCTCTCCTACGTCACGCTGGGGCTCGCGGTGGCGGATGATCCGGTGCTCAAGCAGCGGGTGGAACAGCTCCAGCCGAGCGGCTTGGCTCCCTCGGGGCCCTGAGCCGTCCCAGCATCTTCATCTTCCCTTTCAAGCAGGGTCTGTGCACACCCTCTCCCCCTCATCAAGCAATCCCAAGGTCTTCCACTACACTGAGCGTGCACCAGGGTGAGCCGGTGAGCACCGAAGGGCGCGTTCATGAGCACTCGATTGAAGATCTGGATGGGCGGGGGGGCCGCACTGATTATTGCCGGGGCCATCCTGGGGCTGAGCCTGCTGAACCGGCAGGATGAGCCCCCTGCCCCGCCGCCCGCTACCCAGGAGGCCAAGAGCCCCTGGCTGATCGGCCTGTCACTCCACATGACGACGGACGACTACGGCGTCTTCATGAGCAAGGCCTTCCAGGAGACGCTCGACGCCGCGCACGTCGAATATGTCATCACCGACGCCCAGCACCGCGGCGAGCAGCAGCGCGAGGACATCGAACGGCACATTGCCCGGCGCGTGGATGCGCTGGTCATCGTCCCGACCGATGATCAGCTCATCACCCAGGAGACCAACAAGGCGGCAGCGCAGGGCATCCCCATCATCGCCGTCACCGCGATGCCCGGCTCGAAGGTCACCACCACCATCCTGGGCCGGGATCGCGACAACGGCTTCGATGCCGGAAAGATCCTGGCGGAGAAGCTCGGCGGCCAGGGCAAGGTCATGGTGCTCAATACCCCCACGGACCTCACCCGGCTGCGCCTGCGCATCGAGGGCTTCCAGGACGCCATCCGCAGCACGGGCCTGCAGGTCATCGCCACCAAGCGCAGCGTCAGCAAGGAGGGCTGTATGGCCGCGGTCGAGGAGGTGCTGCGCGAGCACCCGGACCTGAGAGGCATCTTCGCGCCATTTGGCACGGCGCTCATCGGAGCCGCCTCGGACGTCCGCGCCCGCGGCAGCAAGGACATCATCATCACTGGCATCGACGCGGACTACGAGGTCCTCAAGCTCATCCAGGAGGGCTGGGTGGCCGCCACGCTCGCGCAGTACCCCAGCGAGCACGGCCGCCTGGCCGCTCAGGCCGCCCTGCGCATCCTGCGGGGCGAGCCGCCCATGCCCTCGGTCGAGGCACCCTTCCAGATCGTCACCCAAGAGAACGCCGCAGCCCTGGCGCGCGAGCTCTGGAAGCGGGAGCTCCCAGGGACGCCCTGAGCCGATGAGGATCTCCCGAAACGCCAGCCTGCTGACAGCGCTCGCCTTGCTGCTCATGTTGGGCGGCGTCACCTTGTACTCGTTCTTCGGCCTGCGCCGCGCCATGGCGCGGCTGGATCTGATCACCCAGGAGGTGCTCCTGGGCTACGAGAGCAGCGCCCAGGGTGATGAGCTGCTCCGCGCCCTCTCCGACGTCATCGTGGCGAGGGATGCAGCAAGCCAGGAGCAAGTGTCGCGCACGCTGTCCTCCATTCAGCGGCAGCTGACGGCCTTCGCCCAGAGCGTCCAATCTCCGGAGGCCCGCCGCGACCTGGAGTCGCTGCGGCGGATGACGCGCACGTGTGGTGAGCAGAGTCAGCGCATCTTCCTCCTGGCCCAGGAGGGCCACATCCCCGAGGCCGTCGCGGTGAAGGACGAGGTGGCGCGGGTGGTCCAGTTCATGAAGGAGGACCTCACCCACCTCATGACGAGCGAGCTCACCTACTACCGCGAGCGGCGCGAGGAGCTCAGCGCACGCGCGGCGCGGATGGCGGTGCTCATCGTCACCACCACGGGCGTCATCTTGCTGGGGTGTCTCCTCCTGCTGGGCTTCGCCTTCCGGGACGAGCTGCTCGAGCGCGAGCGGCTCAACGCCGAGCTCGAGCAGCGCGTCCGCGCCCGGAGCCTGGAGCTGGAGGAGGCGCAGCGCCAGCTCGTGGAGGCCGCCCACCTCGCGGGCCGAGCCGAGGTCGCCGTCAGCATGCTCCACAACGTGGGCAACGTGCTCAACAGCGTGAACATCAACGCCCACCTCACCGCGGAGACGCTCCGGCGGCTGCCCCTCAACCGCATCGCCCGCACGGGCCAGCTCATCGCCCAGCACCGCGACGAGCCCGGGTGGCTGAAGGATGACCCGCGCGGGAAGGTCGTCCCCGGGTTCCTCTCCGAGCTGGGCCAGGAGCTGGAGCAGCAGCGTGACAGCCTCGTGGACCACCAGCGCGAGATGCTCGAGCACGTGGAGCACATCAAGCAGATCATCGCCGTGCAGAACACCTACGCCGGCCGGGTGCGGCTGTTGGAGACCATCTCGCTCGTGGAGCTCATCGAGCTGGCGCTGCGCATCAACCACAGCGCGCTCTTCCGCCACGAAGTGACGGTGGAGAGGCACTTCGAGCCGATGCCCGAGGTCCAAGTGGAGAAGCACAAGGTGCTGCAGATCCTCGTGAACCTCATCTCCAACGCCTACAAGGCGCTGGCCGAGGGGAGAGAGACGGGCCGGCGGCTCACCCTCCGCCTGGGCTGGGGAGCGCCGCACCACTGGCGGATCGAAGTGGAGGACAACGGGCTCGGCATCACGCCCGACAACCTGGAGAAGCTCTTCTTCTTCGGCTTCACCACGCGCAAGGACGGCCACGGCATCGGGCTGCACTCGTGCGCCTTGGCCGCGCAGGAGATGAAAGGCACCCTTGTCGCCCGCTCCGAGGGACTGGGGCACGGAGCCTGCTTTATCCTGGAGGTGCCTCTGGAGCAGGAACCTTCGTGAGCCTGCTACAGGGGACAGGGCGTCATCTGCACCTGCCACTGGCCCTGAATGCACGTGGCGCCGATGCCACAGCAGGAGGCGCCGCAGAACACCCCCTCGGGCTCGCACGCCTCGCCTTGCTCGAAGTGGCGGGCCGTGCACGCCATCCACCCGGGCGCCTCGCAGTTCCAGGAGGGCGGCTCCGGCCGCCGCAGCTCATACGGCGCGACGCTGCAGGGAGGCTCGGCACGCGGGATCCGGAAGCCACACGAGACGCCCTCGGGGTAGACGCAGATGAGCCCTGAGTCCTTCGGCACGCCCACGGGCACGGCGCCGGCCTTCAAAGGACACACGCCCTGGTGCTCGGGGGAACACTCCCCCTGCACCCGGAGAAACCACTGGCCCAGGTAGCACTCAAAGATGGAGCCGCACTCGGGCCGATCCGCATAGGTGCAGCGCAGCGCGTGGCCCTTGCACGAGGTCCGCTCCGTCGGAGGCTGTGAGGGACACCCCGCTGCGGGCTCTGGCTCCGCTGGGGGACTGGAGGCCGTGGGGGACTCGGACGCAGCCTCGGGCCGCGGAGCTTCCACCGGACGGGACTCCACCAGAGGCGGGGGTTGGGTGGCCACGCACCCGAGCCACAGGGTGACGCTGACGGCCCACCACCTCCAGTTGCACTGCCACTGCCGCATGTCAGGAGCTCCTTCTCACGGCCTCC
The DNA here is from genome assembly GCF_000737315.1 of Hyalangium minutum. Lineage (GTDB taxonomy): Bacteria > Myxococcota > Myxococcia > Myxococcales > Myxococcaceae > Hyalangium > Hyalangium minutum. The sequence continues at coordinate 443,433 of NZ_JMCB01000004.1, read as the reverse complement.
CACATGACTCGGATCGCTGCCTCCAGAAGGACTGGAGGCAGCGCCCGAGACGGCTCGCCCTACTTCTTGGCCTGCTCGGCCTGGATCGCGGCGACCTTCTCCTCGAGCTGCTTGCGCTCGGCCTCGATCTGACCCTTGCCCTGCTTGGCCACCTCGGCCAGCTGGCGCACGCTGGCGTCGCTCGAGTCGCCGTAGCGCTTGATGATGTCGCCGTAGAGCGCCAGGGCCTCGTCCGTCCGATCATTGAGGCGCAGCGACATGGCCTTGCTGAACAACGAGCCGGCCACCACCGGCTTCAGCGCCGCCTCCTGCGAGTTCCCGAAGCGGCGGACGATCTCGTCGTACATCGCCAGCGCCTCGCCCTGGCGGCCCAGCCCGCTGAGCGACTGCGCCTTGGTGTAGAGCGCGCCCGCCGCGGGCACGGCCAGCGCCTGGCCCTCGGTCCCGTCGTACTTCTTGAGGATGGCGTCACACACGGCCACCGCCTCCTCGGTGCGGCCAATGTCGCGCAGGAGGTTGGCCTTCTGCAGAAGCGTGCGGGCGACCACCTCGCGCAGCTTCGCGTTGCCGCCGTCGGCCTTGTTGCCCACCTCCTCGAAGAGCTTCAGGGCCTCCTCGTGGCGGTTCAGCCGGTGCAGGGCAATGCCCTTGTTGGCGGAAGCGCGCGCCACTTGCACGCCCACCGCCCCGTCACCCGAGCTGCCGAACTTCTGGAGCACCTCGTCGAAGAGCGGCAGAGCGTCCTGTGCCTTGCCCGACTCCGAGAGAGCTACGCCCTTGTCGACGAGTTCCTTCGCTGCCTGCTCAGACATGTCCTACCTCGCGCGCTGGCCAGAGCCACCGCCCTGAGAGGGCGGCAGCCGGGAAAGGCCCCGTTCTAGCCTTTTCCGGGGAAACTCCCACACGGAAATCCGCGCGAGGGGGCGATTACTCGGACCGCATGGCCTCCACGGGGTCCAATTTGGCCGCCCGGGCCGCCGGGTAGATGCCGAAGATCAGCCCGACTCCGGAGCTCATCCCCAGGGACAGGGCCACCGCCCAGGGAGGCACCACCGTGGGGAAGCCCAGCATCCACCGCCCCAGGAAGGCCAGCCCGAAGCCCACCGCCACGCCGATGACGCCGCCCACCAGGGCCAGGATCACCGCCTCGGTGGCGAACTGGCCGAGGATGCGCCGCTTGCGCGCTCCCAGCGCCTTGCGGATGCCGATCTCCTTGGTCCGCTCCGTCACCGACACCAGCATGATGTTGAGGATGCCGATGCCGCCCACCACCAGCGACAGGAGGCACACCCCGAAGCCCGCGATGCTGATCACCTGCGAGAGCTGGTTGAAGGACTGCGTCATCGACTCGTTGGTGACGACCTCGAAGTTGTCCTCCTCCTGAGGCCCCACGTCGCGGCGGCGCCGCAGCAGGTTGGACACCTCGTCCTGGGCCTTGCTCACCAGCTCGGGGGTGAGCGCCTGGACGTTGATGTCCAGCGAGCGGTTCTTCCCGTAGAGCGGCTGGAAGGTGCGCAGCGGCATGATGACCAGGTTGTCCATGCTCACCATGCCGAGGAAGCTGCCGCGCCGCTGCAGCACCCCGATGATGGTGAAGGTCCGGCCTTTGATGCGGATCTCGTGGTTGAGCGGATCCGTCCCGGGGAACAACAGCTCCGATACATCCACGCCCACCACGGCCACGTTGCGGCCATCCAGGGCCTCCGTGTCGGTGAAGAAGCGCCCCGTGGCGATGGTGATGCCGCTGGTGTCCAGGTACTCGGGCGTGGCGCCCACCACGCGCACGCTCGGCCGCGTCTCCTCGTTGGAAGTCGCGATCTTCTGGCCGCCCTCGTCATCCGACGAGCCCACCGAGTTCACCGAGGGGCACGCCTCCTTGATGGCGCGAGAGTCCTCGATCGTCAGGTCTGGCCGCCGGGCGTACTTCTGCCAGTTGATGCGCCCGAACCCCGAGGGCCACTTGGAGACCATGAAGGTGTTGGCGCCCAGCTGGGACAGGTCCTTGTTGACCTTGAGGCGCAGTCCCTCGATGAGGGCCATCATGGTGATGACCGTGGTGACGCCAATGACGATGCCCAGCAGCGTCAGCAGCGAGCGCAGCGGATTGCCGAGGAACGTGCCCAGGGCCAACCGGAGGTTGTCCACGGCGGCGCGGAGGCTGTCGAAGAAGGCTTTCATGGCTCCTCCCGCTACTCGTAGCGGAGCGCCTCCACCGGATCGAGGTTCGCCGCGCGCGCCGCCGGCCAGATGCCGAACAGCAGCCCCACCAGGGCCGCGAAGCCCACGCCCGCCACCACCGTGAGCACTTGCACGGACGCCGCCAGCGGGGTGATGAGGGAGATCACCTTGGCCAGGCCCAGGCCCACGACGGTGCCCAGCGTTCCGCCCACCGCGGACACAGCCGAGGCCTCCATGAGGAACTGGAGCACGATGGTGCGCTTGCGCGCGCCCAGCGCCCGGCGGATGCCGATCTCCCGCGTCCGCTCGCGCACGGACACGAGCATGATGTTCATGATGCCGATGCCGCCCACCAGCAGGGTGATGAGGCCCACGCCCACCGCCACGCCGTAGAGCGCGCCGGTGAGCTGCTGGTAGGTGTTGGCCAGCATCTCCGGCCGGTTGATGGAGAAGTCATCCGGCTGATCGGGCGGCGTGTTCCGCAGGCGCCGCATGATGCCCACCAGCTGATCCTCGGCCTGCTTCACCACGTCCGCGCTCGTGACCGCGATGGCGATGCTGAACGGGCGCTGCTTCCCGAACATGGCGTAGAACGTCTTGAAGGGGACCATGACGACGAGGTCCTGGTTGTTGTCCAGCATCTTCCCCTTGCGCGCCAGCGTGCCCACCACTTGGAAGGGCCGGCCGTCCACGCGGATCGTCTGTCCCAGGGGGCTCACGTTGGGGAAGAGCCCCGACGCCACGTCCGCGCCGATGACGGCCACCGGGCGCGTCGTCTCATTGTCCGCCTCGGTGATGAAGCGGCCCTGAATCACCTCGAAGCCGGAGACGATGCTGTACTCGCTCATCACCCCGTTCACGCCCACGTTGGCCAGCTGCTCCTCGCCGTACGCCACATCCGCCCCGCGCCCCACGACTGGGGAGATGGAGGTGACGTAGCTGGACTGGGCGCGGATCTGCTCCACCATGGGCAAGGTGAAGTTCTTCCGGTTGCGGAAGGTCCACCAGTCGCCCCGGATGACCCAAGGGAACTTGGAGACGTAGAGCGTGTTGGCCCCAATGGTGGCCAGCTGCTTGTCGAAGGAGGCGTTGAGCCCCTGGACGATGCCGATGATGGCCAGCAGCGTGGCCACGCCGATGCCGATGCCCACCGTGGTGAGCACCGTGCGCATGCGGTTGGCCTTCAGCGAGAAGAGCGCGATGCGCCCTCCCTCCATCAAGTCGACGCGAATGAGGCTCATGTGCCCCCCGCAGCCTGCGCCGGAAGCGGATTGTTGTAGTAGAGCGCCACCTCGCGGCCGGTCCCGTCCGCCACCACTTCCCCGTCGCTCAGGCGCACCGCCCGAGGGCAGCGCGCCGCCAGCTTGGGCTCGTGCGTCACCAGCACCAGCGTGTGCCCGGCGTGGTGAAGCTGCTCGAAGAGCCTGACGATCTCCTCGCCCGTGGTCGAGTCCAGGTTACCCGTGGGCTCGTCCGCCAGGAGCATGGAGGGCTCGGCCACCAGCGCCCGGGCAATGGCCACGCGCTGGCGCTGGCCGCCGGACAGCTCGTTGGGCTTGTGGTGCATGCGGTGGCCCAGGCCGACCTTCTCCAGCGCCGCCCTCGCCCGCTCCCGGCGCTCGCGGGCCGGGATGCCCCGGTACACCAGCGGCAGCTCCACGTTGGCTTGCGCCGTCTCGCGGGGCAGAAGCTGGAAGGTCTGGAAGATGAAGCCGATCTCCTTGTTGCGGATGATCGCCAGCTCGTCATCGCTCATGCGCGAGACGTCTTTTCCATTCAGGAAGTAGCTGCCGCTGCTGGGCGTGTCCAGGCAGCCCAGCAGGTTCATCAGCGTCGTCTTCCCCGAGCCGGACTGGCCGATGATGGCCACCCACTCGCCCTTGGCGATGCCGAAGGAGATGCCGCGCAGCGCGCGCACCTCCTCGCCACCCACGTGGAAGACGCGGGTGATGTCCTGCAGCTGGATGAGCCGGCCATCAGGACCGGCACCGTTCTCGGCCGTCACGACTTGTTCCCACCCTTCGGTCCACCCGGTCCACCCTGCTGGGGCTCACGCACCGCGTCCCCCTGGTTCAGCTCCTTGGAGAGCGTGCGGTAGGGGCCCTCGACGATGCGGTCACCCTCCTGCAGTCCCTCGAGGACCTCCAGCTCCGTGTCCGAGGCGATGCCCGTGCGCACCCGGCGCACCTGGGCCTTGTTGTCCGCGTCCACCACGAAGACGACCTTGGCCATGGACTCCGTCTTGCGCTTGGCGGTGAGCCCCCCACCCTCCACGGGCGGCTTGTAGTCCGGCAGCAGCTTCTCCGAGCGCACTGTCACCGCCTGGATGGGCACCAGCACCGCGTCGTTGTGCGTCTCCGAGGAGATGCGCACCTCCGCGCTCATGCCCGGCAGCACGCCCGGGGGCCGCGACTCCAGCGCCACGGTGACGGGGAACGTCGTCACCTCCGCCTCGGTGCCCTGGTTCTTGATGAGGGCCTTCTGGGCGATCTCCACCACCGAGCCCTGGAAGGACTCGCCCTCCAGCGCGTCCACCGTCACCTCGGCGGGCTGGCCCGGCTTCAGGTGCACCACCTCGTGCTCGCCCACCTCGATCTTCACCTCCATGGCGCTGAGCGCGGCGATCGTCATCACCACGTCCTCGGAGAAGTCCGAGCCACGGACGCGCTCGCCCACCTCGCGCGACAGCTCGATGACGTTGCCGTCGATCGGCGACACGAGCGTCGTCTTCGAGAGGTTGTTGGCCGCCTCGTCATACACGGCAGTGGCCTGCTCGTAGCGCTGCCGGGCACCGGCCAGCCGGGCCTCGGCGGTCTCCTTGGCGGCACGGGACTGATCCAACTCGGCGGCGGACGCCAAGCCCTTGTCCACCAGCCCCTCCACGCGCTTGTACTCGGCGGCGGTGCGCTGGGCCTCCACGTCAGAGACCTGGATGTCCGACTTGGCGGCGTTCTGCGAGGCACGCGCCTGGTTCACGGTGGCCTCGAAGCGGCGGCGGTCGAGCTTCCCGAGCACCTGGCCCTTCGTCACCCGATCGCCGTCCTTGACCGCCAGCTCCACGAGGTCGCCGGACAGGTTGGAGGAGATCTTCACGGTGGTGGCCGCCTGCACCTTGCCCGCGCCCGTAATGGTGCGGGTGATGGTGCCCTTGCGAGCCTTGGCGACCTGCACCTCCACCGTCGGAGGAGGCCGCTCCTTCAGCCCTCCCGCGGTGATGGCCGCAGCCCCGAGGAACAGCACGCCAGCGATGACCGCCTTCCACCACTTCATTTCGACTCTCCCGGACTCAGGGTGCCCATGGCCCGCATCAGCGCGAAGCGGGCAACCTCGACATCAATTCGATTTCCCAGCAGGGTCAGCTCGGCCTGGGTCAGCTTGAGCTGCGCATCGCGCACCTCCAGCGTGGACCCGGCGCCAGCCTTGAAGCGCTCTTCCCCCAGCGTCAGGCTCTGGGCGGCGGCCTCGCGGTTCTCCGAGGCGAGCCGCGCAGCATCGATGCGCGTCTGCAGCGTCTCGATGGCGGCGCGCACGCTGGCATCCAGCTCCCGCTCGGCCTGCGCCAGGTTCAGCTCCGCGGTGCGCCGCGTGGCCGCGGCCCGGGCCTCCTGGGCCTGCGTGGCGAAGCCATTGAAGAGATCCCACTGCAGCACCAGCTGGCCGGACACCGCGTTCTGCAGGCGAGGCTCGGTGAAGACGGGACCCGCGTTGGGGCCGCCGCGCGAGTAGGAGCCCTGGCCCACCAGCCGGGGAAAGTAGCCGGACGCCGCGACGTCCTCGCCCAGCTGCGCGGCACGCACCTGCTCCTGGAGCGCGCGGAGCAACGGACGGCGCTGGCGGGCCTCCCTCATCGCGGCGTCCAGGGCGGGCGCGGGCTCGGGCGCCACGGTGAAGATGCCGGGGTCCTGGGCCACGAGCGCCGTGCTCCCCGGGCGGGCCAGCCAGATGGCCAGCTGCCCCTGGTCCTGCACGAGCTGCGCGCGGCGCTGCACCAGGTTGATGCGATCGTTGCCCAGGTTCACCAGGGCCGACAGCTCCTCGCCCCGGCCCACGCGGCCCGCATGGAAGAGCGCCCGGGCCCGCTCCAGCTGTTCCTCGCTGCGGCGCACCGTGGCATCCAGTACCTGGATGGTGGCCTGGGAGCGGTAGAGGTTGAAGAAGCGGTTGACGGCCTCCAGCTCGGCGGCATCCGCCTGCTCCACGGCCTGGCCGCGGGTGGCCTCCGCCGACGCGCCGCTCTGCTCCAACTGCTTCCAGCGCGCCCGGTCATAGATGATCTGGGAGAGGCCCACTGAGGCATTGTAGTTGCCGCGGCTATTGCCCGGCACATCCACCGTCTGCTGCACGCAGGTGGTACCGGTGGGATCGCACACCGGGGTGACGATGCGCTGGGGGCCGTTCTTGACGCCACCTGCGCTCAGGGAAAAGTCCACTTGCGGGAGCAGCGGCGAGCGCGCCGACCGGACGTCCGCCTCCGCCCGCTCCACGTCGAGCAAGGACAGCAGGGCCTGGGTGTTCCTCCGGCCCTCAGCCCGGGCCTCGGCCAGGGAGACAGAGCTGGCGTTGGCGTCCGGAGTGGCAGGAGTCGCCGGAGTGGCGTTGGACTCCGCCGGGCTCTGAGGAGCCACGGCCAGCAGCGCCGCGAGAAGAAGCGCGTTCATCGGCCACCTCGCATCCCGCCCGGCCCAGCGCCGCGCGCGGCTGCCATGGCCGGCAGCCCGATCATGAAGACCCCCACGTACATGGCGTAGAGCACCACCGCCAGGAGCAGCGCCCGGCCCTTGCGCATCCCCGTGGCGGCGGAGAAGCCCAGCCCGAGCAGGCCCACGCTCCACAGGTTGAAGAAGTCCACCGCCCTCAGCAGCTGCTGGGCCTTGGGAGAGAGCCCGTTGAGCGCCGCCAGGCTGGAGGGCACCAGCGTCTGCACCTGGGCCTCGGTCATCGAATACTGCGCCGCGGCGCAGAACGCGAAGATGAGGTGGTACAGGGCAATGGGCAGCATGGCGATGGACGCCACCGCCATCATCTTCCCGAACGCCCCGGGCGTGCCCAAGAGCCAGGCGGTAAACCACAGCACCGCCGCCAGCAGCAGCACCATCAGGGGCATGACGAAGACGCCCTTGGCGATGCCGCCCACCAGCGCCTTGCGCGAGGCCGTCTGCACCTCGTCGGAGAGCTCACTCTCCGAGTAGCGGCCAATGTCCCCCGACGTCTGGAGGCGCTGGATGGTGGCCGGCGCCGCGTTCCAGCGCAGGGCAAAGGCGGTGCCGGACAGCGACACGCTCAGGCACAGAAAGAGCAGAGGCCACACCCAGCGGCGAGCCTCGATGGCGGCCCCCATCCCGTCGAACGGATCGACGAGGACACGGGCGGGTTGGGCAAGTGAGGTCATAAGAGCGGGAGGTTGCGGGACTTTACGCTGCGGGGGGCCTTGTCATTGCTCCAACAAATGCTGGCCGGCCGCCGAACAGGCGAGCGACCCGCCACATTCCGTAGATTCAGGGGGTTACCCCTACCTTGTAGCGACCTGTAGCAGAAATTTTGCTGCCGGGATCCGGACAGTGTATTTGCTCGAATGCCCGCTTGCCGGAGCGCCAATGGTCGATAGCACGGATCTCGCGCAGGTACTCCTTGAGGCGAAGGACATTGCCCAAAGCGTCTCACAGAAGCTCAGCTCTGCTCACTTGTTGCTGGCGCTCTTCACCGTGGAGAACCCCGCCCAGGTCCTCCTGAAAGAGAAGGGCGTCGACGAGGACCAGCTGCTGGAGCTCATGACGGAGGCTCCCGCCGAGGAAGAGCCCCTGGTGCGAGACCTGTGCCAGCGCGCCCGAGTCATCGCCCAGCAGTGCGACTCGCGCGAGGCGGACTGCCTGCACCTGCTCATCGCGTTCGCGCGGGTGCGGTGCGCGGCCAATGACTTGCTGACCCAGGCCGGCGTGGACCTCATTGGCCTGCGGACCACGGCGCTGTCCTACTTCACCAGCGGGCGCATGCCTCGGAAGCTGCAGGCGCCCCGGGCTCAGCCGGCGGCGCTCGGGACGCGCTACCCGTTGGGGCGGCCCCTGGGTGCGCCTCCGACGCCCCTGCCCCAGTCCGCCGTGGCGCTGAGCGTGCCCAAGCCCGTGACGCCCAGCCGCCCTTCCCTGCCCGCGCTGTCTCCGCGCGATCTGATCGATGAGGACGAGGGCCGCGAGGAGGAGGTTTCCGCCTCCGAGTCCCTGCCCCCGGCGCCCGTGGTCCGCGCCGCCCCGGCGCCCGCGGTGCCTGCCGCTGCCCCGGCCCCTGCGCCTCGCACGCCGACGCCCGTGCCGTTCCCGGTGCCCAAGGGCCTGGATCCGTCGCTGGCGTTGGATGCCAAGACGTTCCCGCTGCTCACGTCGCTGGGCCGGAACCTGAGCCTGCTCGCGCAGCAGAAGAAGCTGGACCCGGTGGTGGGCCGCGCCAAGGAGATCGAGGAAGTCATCGACATCCTTGGCAAGCGCCGCACGAACAACCCGTGCCTGCTGGGCGAGGCGGGCGTGGGCAAGACGGCCGTGGTGGAGGGCGTGGCCCAGCAGCTGGTGTCGCTGCGAGGCACCCTGGCGGCGAAGGTGCTGGTCGAGCTGGACATGGCCTCGCTGGTAGCGGGCACGCAACTGCGGGGCTCGTTCTCGGAGAAGCTGAACGCGCTGAAGGACGAGGTTCGCAAGGCGGACGGGCGCGTGGTGGTCTTCATCGACGAGATCCACACGCTGGTGGGCGCGGGCTCCACGGGCGACGGCCCGCAGGACGCGGCCAACGAGCTGAAGACGGCCATGGCCCGGGGCGAGTTCCCGTGCATCGGCGCGACGACGCACGACGAGTTCCGCAAGTTCATCACCCAGGATCCGGCGCTGGAGCGGCGCTTCACGCCGGTGGTGGTGAACGAGCCGTCCGTGCCGGAGACGGTGGAGATCCTCAAGGGCGTGATTGGCCGCTACGAGGAGCACCACGGGCTGAAGTACGCGCCCGAGGCGCTGGAGGCGGCGGCCTCCCTGGCCTCGCGCTACGTGACGGACCGGTTCATGCCGGACAAGGCCATCTCCGTGGCGGACCTGGCGGGCTCGCGCTGCCACCGCGAGGGCAAGGAGTCAGTGGAGCCGGCGGACGTGGCGCGGGTGGTGGCGAAGCTGGCCGGGGTGCCCGAGGAGCGGCTGCTGATGAACGACTCGGCGCGGCTGCTGAACCTGGAGACGGACTTGGCGCGCCGGGTCATCGGCCACGAGGAGGCCGTGACGCGCATTGCCCGGGTCATCCGGCGCAACTACGCGGGCTTCGCCTCGCGGCGGCCCATGGGCTCGTTCCTGTTCCTGGGCCCCACGGGCGTGGGCAAGACGGAGATGGCGCGGGCGCTGGCCGAGGTGCTCTTCGGTAACAAGGACGCGCTGGTCCGGCTGGACATGAGCGAGATGTCCGAGCAGCACGGCGTCTCCAGGCTCATCGGCTCGCCCGCGGGCTACGTGGGCTACGGCGAGGGTGGCCAGCTCACGGAGCCGGTGCGGCGTCGGCCTTCCTCCGTGGTGGTGCTGGACGAGATCGAGAAGGCGCACCGCGAGGTGCAGCTGCTCCTGCTCCAGGTGCTCGAGGAGGGCCGGCTGACGGATGGCAAGGGCCGGCACATCGACTTCTCGAACACGGTCATCGTGCTGACGACGAACCTGGGCGCGGAGGCGTTCTCGCGCACGGGGCGCGCGCTGGGGTTCGGCGCGGATGCGGGCGTGGGCAACGGGAGCGACGTGGACTCGGCGAGCGCGGCGGCGCGCAAGGCTCTGCCTCCCGAGCTGTGGAACCGCATCGACGAGCGGCTGCCGTTCCGTCCCCTGCGAGAGCTGGAGGTGGCGCGGATCGCCACGCTGCTGCTGGCCGAGAGCAGCAAGCGGCTCGCGACCGAGCGCGGCATCGAGTACGAGGCCGGCGACGACGTGGTGGGCCTCCTGCTGAAGTCCGGTGGGTTCGATCCGCAGCTCGGGGCGCGGCCCATGCGCCAGGTGGTGCAGCGGCTGGTGGAGGCGCCCCTGGCCGAGCGCATCCTCTCGGGCGAGTTCGTCGCGGGAGACAAGGTGCGAGTGGCCGTGGAGGAGAGCCAGCTCGCGTTCCAGCTCGTGTCGGCCTGAGCCCGGGCGCTCCCGTGGCCCGGTGTCTCCGGGGGGGCCCTGAACCGAGGGCCTACTTGACCTGGCTGTCGCTGACAGACGCCGCCGAGTCCTGGGACTTGTCCGGCTTCGTCTCGAACTGGCTCCACAGGAGCATGTCGCCCTTCTGCACCGGCACGAGCAGCTTCGCGTTGACGATGTAGTTGGCGCTCTCCGGCTTGACCACGGAGCTGGTGACGAACTGCTTCGGGGCCGAGCGCTGCTGGATGTGATCGAACGTGACCGCCGTGCCCTCGGGGATGTCCACGGCCGCGACGACCACCGGGACCAGCTGCGAGCCCGCCAGGGAATCCTCCGCGCCCTTCTGGCTGCTCTTGGCCTGGTGACCGGCCATGTTCATGACAGCCACGCCAAGGATGAAGCCCACTACGCCGCCGGCCAGCGCGCGTACGAAGGAAGGACCACCGCTCTGCGTGGATTCCGTGGGATCACTCATGATGTGGATCAGCCTAGCCGGGAAGGCTACGGGGTTGCACGTATTTTTCTGCTTTTCTGGTAAAAACTCAGTTCACCTGGAATCCATCTTTCACCATGGCGTCTCGAAACCGGAGGGGTAAAGGGTCCATGGCAGCTCGGCGCCCGCGGATTCTCGTGGTCGGCGGAGGCCGGCTGGGGGGAGCGCTGGCGCTGTCTCTCTCCGCCCGGCGCTGGACCGTTCGCGTCCACAGCCACTCCGATGAGGGTCGCAGCCGCGTGCTGGCGCTGGGCCTGAAGCCCGCCGCTCCCAAGGATCTGGAGCAGTCGCAGGTGGCCCTGCTCTGCGTCCCGGACAAGGCGGTGCCCGAGGTGGCTCGGGAGATGGCACGCACGCTCGGCCGAGGCACGGCGCTGGTGCACTGCGCGGGCGCCTTGTCCCTGAAGGCGCTGGGCGCTCCCCGGGGCCGTCCGCTGGGCTCGTTCCACCCGCTCTGCGCGGTGTCGGATCCACGAGACTCGCTGGCGGGACACGCCGTGGCGATCAGCACCCGCTCCCAGCCTCTGAAGGCCGTGCTGCGGCAGATGGCGGAGGATCTGAAGCTCCTGGTGCTGGAGGTGCCCGAGGCACGCCGGGCCGCCTACCACGCGGGCGCTGTCCTCAGTGCGGGCGCGGTGGTGTCGCTCCTGTCCGTGGCGGTGGAGGCGCTCGGCCACGCGGGCATTCCCGAGGACGCGGCCCTCTCGGCCCTGCTCCCGCTCACGCGCTCGTCGCTGCGAGGCGTGGAGGCCCGGGGACTCGTGCGAGGACTCACAGGTCCGCTCGTCCGAGGGGACGCGGGTGTCGTGGCGGCACACCTCGCGGCGCTGCCTCCCGAGGTGGCCGAGGTGTACCGCCTGCTCTCCCGGCGCGCGCTGAAGCTGGCCGGATCCCGGCTTCCTCCGGAAGCCCACGCCCATCTGACAAAGCTCCTGAATGAGCGGTGAACCGGACGGCCATCGCGGCTAGGGTCTCGGACTCAGCGCTCATGAAGCTCACGAAGCTCCAGATCCACAAGTACCGAGGTGTCACTCCTGGCACCACGCTCGCCTTCAGCCCGTCGCTCAACGTGGTGGTGGGCCGGAACGGGACGGGCCGGACGACGCTGCTGGAGCTGATCTCCCGGGTCCTCTGCGCGGACTTCTCCGGGCTGATCCACGAGGAGTTCTCCCTGGAGTACGAGCTCACCTTCCTGGGCATGAAGATCCATGTCCGGGCCCGGAACCAGCCGCCCTCCTCCGCTCTCGATGACGCTGAGGCCGCGCCGAGCCAGAGCGCGAAGCTGCTGTCATTGAAGAGCCCGGAGACTCCGCCGAAGCTCGAGCCCCACCTGGAGGCCACGCTGCGGCTGGCCGCTCCGTCCACACAACTGGTGGTGCGCGCGGACAGCAAGGGCCTGTTCTGCGACGTGGACGGTCAATCCGCCTATGCCCGGTCCATGCACTGGTCGGTGCTGGACCGCACGGTGTGGACGCTGGTCTTCATGGTGGCGCAGTACCTGGCGCCCGAGCTCAAGGAGCGCCTCAAGGATCTGCTGCGCCGCACCTTCCTGCTGGCGCCCCCTCGCTTCGATGAGGCACTGGGGATGTTCCAGCAGATCGGCAGCATCACCTACGCCATGGAGATGCAGGGCGATGAGGTGTTCCCGCTGGGGCTCATGGCCCTCCCCACGTGGATGCCCGCCTGGCTCCGCGAGCGCGTGGATCGCGGCCCGCCTCCGGACGCCTTCGAGTTCTCCCACTCCGAGCTGGAGCGGAACTTCCTGGCGAAGTTCGTCGCCCTGGCGGGGTTCGCGGCGGGGCGGCTGCGGGTCGAGCTCGTGGAGAGGCGGACGTACGAGAACGGCGGGCGCCTGGGCTTCGGCCACTTCGGCTTCCACTTCACGCGCCACGACGGGACAGAGCTGGCGCAGGAGGCGCTCGGATACGGACAGAAGCGGCTGCTGTCCTTCCTCTACTACCTGGACGTCAACGAGGACTTCGTCATCGCCGATGAGCTGGCGAACAGCCTGCATCCCCGCTGGGTCGCCGCCTGCCTGAAAGAGATCGGCACGCGGCAGTCCTTCCTCACCAGCGAGAGCCCGCTGCTGCTGGAGCACCTGCCCCTGGCATCCGCCGAGGAGCTGCGGACCGCCCTCATCCTCTGTGGTTCGGGAGTCCAGAACGGCCGCGAGCAGCTCGTCTGGTCCAACCCCACGGCCGATGCCGCCGCGAAGCTCCTCGAAGCCCATCGGGCGGAGAACCTCCCGCTGGGGCACCTGCTACAGGCCCACGGACTGTGGTGAGCCCGAGTCGCGCGGGGCTCAGGCAGCCGACTGCGGCTTGGCCACGTACAGGCAGCACACGCCGAAGGTGAGCGGCTGCACGCGCAGCACCTCCAGCCCGGCCTGGCGCATCAAGTCCGCGAACTTCTCGGGCGGAGGGAACGCGGCGATCGACTGCTGGAGGTAGCGGTACTCCTTGGCGCCCGAGAGCAGGCTGCCCACCCACGGCACCACCGTGCGAATCTGGAACCGGGCCAGGGGGCCCAGGATGCCGCCTTTGGGCTCGGACAGCTCCAGGATGGCGATCCGGCCGTCGGGCTTGACCACCCGCGCCATCTCCCGCAGGGCCTTGGACCGGTCCGGCACGTTGCGGATGCCGAAGGCCATGCACAGCCCGTCGAAGCTGCGATCGGGGAACGGCAGCACCTGCGCATCTCCCACCTGCAGCTCGCACTTGGAGGCCAAGCCCCCCGCCGCCACCTTCTGCCGGCCGATCTCCAGCATCTTCACGGAGGGGTCCACGCCGACCACCGTCGTATCAGGGTGGCGATGGAGCACCTTGAGCGCGAGGTCCGCGGTGCCCGTGGCGAGATCCAGCACCCGGCCGCCCGGCTTCAGCTCCAGCGCATCCACGGTCTTGTTGCGCCAGCGCTGGTCGATGCCGAACGACATCAACCGGTTCAACAGATCGTAGCGCGGGGCAATCTTGTCGAACATGGCGCCCGAGCCCGCCCGATCCACGGCGGAACCGGGCTCAGAGGGAACAGTGGACGGCTGGGGCTGCGTGCTCATGGCTTCCTTCCAAGTCAGCTGCGCTCCAGGGGGCCTATAGCACCTTGCGTGCCGCCGGGGGTTCAACATCCTCGGCCTTCACCAGTAGAGTCAGAGCATGAACCTCCTGGCCCTTCTGACTCTCTTGGTCGTGGTGGGGCTTCCCGCTGTGGGGAACGCTCAGGCAGCGGATGCACCGGCGACTTCCTCCCAGCCGGCGACCGCGCCCCCGCTCATCACCGCTCCCCCCGAGGCCGCTCCAGCCGAGCAGACGTCCCCGGCGGAGCAGGCGCCCTCGGATCGTCCCTTGAGAGGGCATCTGCTCCCTCCCGAGTGGCAAAGCCGACGGCCCAACTACTTCGTGCCGCGCGTTCTGGCGGGGACAGTCCTGGGAACCCTGGCGGGGACGGGAGGATTGATCGGAGGGTTCTTGATCGGCCTGGCGCTCGAGAAGGACTGCAACCCGTTCGATGACGTGTGCAGCTCCGACGAGATCTTCGTCCAGACTGCTCCCGCGCTGCTGGCGACGGGCCTGCTCTCGTCACTCACGGTGTACGGAATCGGCAGCGCTCTGCATGGAGAAGGAGCGCTCAGCACCACGCTCTGGGGAGGCTTCGCGGGAACGGGGCTTGGCGCACTGCTGATGGTGGCCACCCAGAGCTACGGGGGCATTGTGCTCATCCCCCCCTTGGCGGCCATTGGAGCGCTCGTCGCCTACGAGCTCTCCGACTCCGAGTGGGAGCGGGAGCAGGTCAAGGCCCGGCTCGGAGGTACCAGCGTTCAGCTGGTGCCCGTGGTGGGAGTGACGCAGGGCGGAGGCGTGCTCGGAGGACTCGCCGGGCGCTTCTGAGCCAGTGTGTCTACACCGCAGGAGAAGCAGCCCCGTGTGAGTCTGGCTGCATCGGTGGACCCTCCTCCCTGAGGACGGCCCGCTGCATCGGCAGAGAGAGGGTGAAGCAGCTCCCCTGCCCCTGCCTGCTGGTGGCCTCGACCGTTCCCCCCAGAGCGGTCACGACGGCCTTCACCACGGCCAGCCCCACCCCCCGTCCCGGGGACTCGTACTCACTTCGGCTGTACATGTCGAAGATCACGGGCAGCATCTCGGGGGAGATGCCCCTCCCGGTGTCCTCGACGGTGATGCGCACCCCGCCCTGCTCCTGGCGGGCCCGCAGCACCACCTCGCCCGAGTCGGTGTACTTCAGCGCGTTGTCGACGAGGTTCTGCAGCACCTGGCCGAGCAAGAGCCGATCCGTCTTCAGCCAGAGTCCGCCTGGGATCTCCACTCGCAATTCAACGCCCTGTCCGTCCGCGCGGGCTTGCAGAAGCTCGGTCACCTCCTGCGCCACGGAGGCGAGCTGAATCTCCGTCTCCTTGATCTGAAGCTTGCCAGAGAGGGCGCCTTCGGTTGCAAGCTGTGCCTCGACGAGGAAGAGCATCCGGCGCGTCGCGCGCTCGATGCGATCCAGGTTCCTGGCGAGCCCTTGACCGGTGGAATCCTGCTTCCGCACCATGCCGACGCTGGTCAGGATGGTGGCCAGGGGCGCGCGGAAGTCGTGAACGAGCCGGGCCAGAAACTCCGACTGACGGTGGCGGAGCCGCTCCTCCCGGAGCTCGATGTAGTACGCCACCCCCTCCCGGTGAGCCAGATCCACTGCCCCGTGCAGGACACTCGCGGCCTTGTTGCTCAGCGCGACCCCTGCCGACTCGAGGGTGTCCAGCAGCGCCTCCCGCAGCGAGTTGTATTCTTCTCCCAGCTCTTTCAACCCGTACCCCAGGTCGAGACGGCTCTCGCCGTGCTTACCGGAGATCTCCCTGGGCACAAGGGAAGCGGGCATGGACGTCGCTGCCCTGGCCAGACCGTCGAGGATGGCATCCACCAGCCCTGGGACGTTGTTCAGGACCACCTCGCGCGGAAGGCAACGTGCAGCAGAGCCCTTGCTTACACGCTTGAGCCAGTTCTCGATGATCTGGTCTCTCCGGCGCCGAAGCGCTTCTTCGACTGCAGGATCCATGGGGCCTCGCGTGGACGAGGAGGTGAGGGCACTCCGTTGCCTAAGAGAAACGTAAGACGTGGCCGTGGGAGAAGCTTGGCTCCCTGCCAAAGCTTGCCTCCTGCCCTGCCCGAGCCTGATCCCGGGCCGCTGCCGCAGGCCCCTGAACCTCAGGAGGCGGAGGGATGCCAGCGCTGGAGCAAACGTGCGCTCAGCAAGCTCACGGCGCCGAACAGGAAGATCCCCAGCACGGACGCGCAGAGCACCGCCGCAAACATCAGATCGGTGCGCAGCTGGCGGTACGCCGCGAGCACCAGGATGCCCAGCCCGGCGGTGCCCTCCGAGAAGCCGGCGACGAACTCGCCCACGATGGCGCCAATGACGGCCAGACCCGAGGCGATGCGCAGCCCGGTAAAGATGTGGGGCAAGGCGCTGGGCAATTCCAGCTTCAGGAGCGTGGCGAACCTCCGCGCGCCATAGAGGCGGAACAAGTCCCGAAGCGCTGGCTCCACCGAGCGCAGGCCGCTCAGCGTGTTGGCGATGACCGGGAACACCGAGACGATGAAAGCCGAAGCAGCCACGGCCCGCTGTCCGGGGCCAAACCACAGCACCAGTAACGGAGCGATGGCGACGATCGGAACCGTCTGCAGGAACATGGTGTACGGATAGAGGGCACGCTCGAGCAGCCGCGATGACGAGAGCACGATGGCCGCGAGGGCTCCGGCCAGGGCGCTCAGGCCGAAGCCGAGGAGTGCTGCCTTGGCGGTGACCCAACTGCTGGCGGCCAGCTGCCCAGCGTCATGCCACCCACTGGCGAACACGGCCGACGGGGGCGGCAGCAGAAACGCCTGGATGCCCAACACACGGACGGTCCCCTCCCACAGGGCCAGCAATACGACCAAGGCTGCCGCGGGAGGAAGCACGGAGCGGACCAGCACCGAGCGCACCATCACGCGCCTCCCCGTTCCAGGGCCTCGGAGAGGATCTGCACCTCACGGGCAAAGGCCGCCTCCACACGCAGCGCGGCGGTGCGCTGGCGAGGCAGCTCTGGCGTGCGGTCCAGCACCACCCGAGCGGGGCGAGGTGAGAACACAATGACCCGCTCGGCGAGCCACGCGGCCTCGGAGAGCGAGTGGGTGACGAAGAGCACGGTCATCCCCAGTTCCTGCCACAGCACCCGGAGCTGCTCATCCAGCCGGCCGCGCGTGAGCTCATCCAGCGCGCCAAACGGCTCATCCAAGAGCAACAGCCGGGGACGTGTCACCAGGGCGCGAGCGAGCGAGACGCGCATCCGCATGCCACCGGAGAGCTCCGCGGGGTAGCGGGTGGTGAAGTCCCCCAGTCCGACATGCGCGAGCATCTCGTGGGCGCGGGTGCGGCGCTCGGTCCGGTCCATGCCGGAGAGCTCGAGCGGCAAGGCCGCGTTGTCGAGCACGGAGCGCCAGGGCAGCAGGTGCGCGTCCTGGAACACATAGGCGATGGGAGCACGCGAGGCGTGGGCCTGCTCCGGCGAGGGAGACAGCACCACCCGTCCCCGGGTGGCGGAGTCCAACCCGGCAACGATGCGCAGCAGCGTGGACTTGCCGCAGCCCGAGGGCCCGACCAGCGCTACGAAGGCGCCCGGAGCGATGTCGAGGTCCACACCCTCCACCGCGGCCACCCCGCCGGGGAAGGTCTTGTGGACCTGCTCGATCCGCACGGCGATCCCGCCACCAGGGGAAACGGTGGTGACGGGAGACGCCGGCTCGGGAGCGAGGGAGGACATCGCGCCGGAGCCCGGATTAGGTGGTGAGGATGATGCGGCCGCCCTGCATGGCGCGGCGGACGAGCGCGAGGGCCTGCTCGGAGGCGGCCTCGGCCTCGGTGAGGCGGCGCAGGCACAGCGGGCCCTGGGCCGTGGTCACCGAGCGCTTCAGGTCCGTGAGCAGCATCATCGCGGCCTGGAGCATCTCCTTGCCCTGCGGAGACTCCTGGGCGGGCTTGCCGGCCTTCTCCGCGAGGTACTGGGTGAACCGGTTGACCACGTCCTGCGTCTTGGCCGGGTCGAACTGCTCCAGCAGCGGCTTGATGCGCGAGGGGTTCACCTGGATGAGGCGCAGCGAGCCCACCTTGGAGAACGCGGGGTGCGGCAGGCCGAGCTCGGTCATATCGAAGGTGCCCAGCAGGCCCTCCTCCGGGGCCTTGTGGGCGTGCGGCACCAGGTCCACGAAGAGGGCCAGCGGCTCAGCGCCCTGCTTGTAGGCCTCGAGCTCGTCCTCATCGAGCGGCGGGAACTGCTGCGGCACGCCGATGAAGAGCAGCGGCAGGACGATCTCGCCCCAGAACTCCTCGGGGGCGCAGCCCGTGCCACCCACGGTGGACACCATGTGCGCCATCAGCTCCACCAGCCGGGGCGCGCGCTCCACCTGCTCCGCCAGGGGCTTGCCGGCCTCCAGCCGCTGCAGGGACATGACGATCTGTCCTTCGAACTGCTGGCGGGCCTCCTGCGGCAGCGGCGGCTGGGTGCGGCCGAGCGCATCCTTCACATCGCGAGCCAGTGCGTCCGGCTTGGAGTCGAACGTCTGCTGGGCCTTGGCCGGATCCAGCACCACGAACTGGAGGAAGCCCGGGTCAAAGAGCCGCTGGTAGTCCGGAGGACCCAGCTTGGGCTGGCCGCCGAGCGACATGGCCGCGCCCGGGTTAAAGCGCGTCTGCCCCAGCGAGCGGCGGATGTCCGCGCTCAGCTCATCCAGCTTCGCCAGCTTGCCCTGGCTCATCGAGTCCATCACCGCGCCGAACGGCGACAGCATGATGATGGCCTCGGGGAAGCCCAGCGTGGCGCCCTCGGGGGAGTCGCGGTTGGGGAACCAGAACGCCTGGTGCTCGGCGTTCATGCGCTGCGCGAACACACCCGCCAGCCCGAGCGCGATCGCCTGGTGCTCGGGACGGTTGGGCTGGAACGCGCCGCCCAGCAGCTTGATGACGCTCTTCTCCACGTCGGCCCAGGGTGTCTTCAGGAGATCCACGGGCTTGCCCTCGACCTTCTCGAGAGCGGCGGCGAGCTGGGCCTGCGCCTGGTAGACGTGCTGCGGAACGGGGAGGGCCTGGGGGTCCGGTGTGGCCATGTCACATCCTGGAGAGTGGAAACGTGCGGGCGTCCCCTTATCGTGAAAAACGTGCCCTTGGCCACGATTTGTGCCCCTAGGATGGCGGCATGCACTCGCTCCGTCGGCCGCCTCGGGGCTCTCCCCTCCTCGCCCTCGTGCTGTTGCTGGCCTCGGGGTGCGCTTTCGTCTCACCCCGGTTTTCCCAGGAGGTCCAGGCCTCCTTCGCCCGGGATGACATGCGGAAGCTCACCACGCGCTCCATGGAGTTGTATTACCCGGAGCACCTGAAGCCGGCGGCCCTGCGCGTGGCGGCCCGCGTCGAAGCCTGCGTGGACCGGCTGAGGGATCTGTCTTGGAGCAAACGTCCGAGGAACCGGCTGCTCATCTACATGACGAGCGCGGGCTTCAACAACGCGTACGTCCAGCCGGACCTGGTGAGCACGCCGCAGCAGATGGTGATGCCGTCTCACATGAGCCTGGAGCTGTTCAACCTGATGGACCTGGGGGAGACGGAGCTGGGCGACGTGGGGTGCCACGAGGCCGTCCACTACGTGCAGATGCAGCAGGAGGAGGGACTCTGGTGGGGCATCAACTTCACGACGGGTGGCATCCTCCAGCCCAACATCTTCACCGAGTCCTGGTTCTTGGAGGGACTGGCCACCTACTACGAGGGGCACTTCGACAAGCAGACGGGGCGTCCGCACAGCCCCATCTGGCGAGGCACCTTCGAGGCGATGGCGCAGGCGCACGGCGGGGACTTGAACGCGGGGCACCTGTCACCCGAGCACCGTGAGGCGGACCCGTTCGGCGGCAGCTACCTCACGGGCAGCCACTTCATCGCGTGGCTGGTGCGCACCTACGGCGAGAAGAAGCTGTGGATGCTGATCCACGAGCAGGGCCAGTCCTGGGCGCCGCCCTTCGGCGTGACCCTGCGCTTCCGGCGCGTGTACGGGAAGTCGATCGGCGCGCTGTTCGACGATTTCACCGCGAGCCTGACTCAGGAGCTGGCCCGGCGTGAGCGGCCCTCCTCGCAGGCGGTGCTGGTGAAGGATGCGGGATACTTCTCGCGGCTGGCGGCCTCTCCGAGCGACGGGGCGATGGCGCTCTTGTTCGCGGGGCGAGAGGAGACGCCGCACCTCACCGTGCGCGAGCGGGATGGCTCGGTGCGCTTCTCGAAGGATCTCACGCTGCTGCTGCCGGGGCGCAAGTGGATCGTCAGCACGCCGTCCGCCATGAGCGGCCTGTCCTTCACCCGCGATGGGTCCCTGCTCTACCTGGTGGGGGCGGACATCGACAGCGTGGGTGCCTTCATGTCCCGGGTGTGGCGGGTAGACGCGCGCACGGGCGAGGTGCTCCAGACCTGGGAGATCAGCGACGGCCTGGGCGGCAGTGTCACGCCGGACGGCAAGGGCTACGTGTTCGTGGATGTGAAGAACGGCGACATCGCGAACCTCGTGCGCCTGAACCTAGAGACGGGCCAGCAGGAGCCCCTCACCCGCTTCGAGAACCACGTCTCGCTGGGCGCGCCCGCGGTGTCCCCGGATGGCCAGCGCGTGGTGTTCGCGATGCGAGGACCGGACGGGTGGGACCTCGCGCTGCGCGGGCAGGATGGGAGCGTGCGCTGGCTCACCCGGGATGGGAAGTTCAACTACTCGCCCCAATGGGTGGATGACGATCAGGTGCTGTTCCTGCGCGAGCACGAGGAGAGGCTGCAGGCGCACCTCCTGAAGCTCTCCACGGGAGAGCTGGCCCGGGTGACGGATGCGCCGCACCTGGTGATGGATGCTCAACCGGTGGGGAACGGGCAGATCGCGTTCCTCAACCGCGATGGCTTCAACTTCTCGCTCGATCGGGCTCCGCTCGTGGCCATGGAGACATCCGCGCCACAGCCCGTGGCAGCTCCGGCTCCTGCCCCCGCTGCGCCGCCGGCTCCAGAAGTCGCGGCGCCACCCGAGACACCTCCGAGTGAGTCCGCCGCGTCTCCCGCTGAGGGCTTTGCCGAGTATCCCAGCCCCCCTGCCCCCTCGGACTCCGCCACCGAAGCTCCTGCCCCCGAAGCCCCGGCACCTCCTGCGCCTCCGACCACGGACGCGGCCCCCTCCTCCCCGCCTCCCGCTTCCGCGACGGGCCCACTGGCCGAGGCCCCTATCGCCGAGCCTCCTCCCCAGACCTCCAAAGAGGTGGAGGTCCTCTCCGACGCGCCCTACTCGCCGCTCGAGCGGCTGGCGTACCCGGAGCTACGGGTTCCGTTCGTGCTCGCGTACGTGGACGAGGACACCGAGGAGCTGCGCGTCCAGGGCCTGATCTCGCTGGCGGGACAGGATCGGCTGGGCTTCCACGCCTGGGCGATTAACGCCTCCTATGACTCGGGCGCGAAGAACACGACCCTCTCGTTGAACTACGGCAACGCGCAGTTGGCGCCCTGGTACCTCCTGACGACGGTTGGGTATTCGAAGGACGACGACCAGCGGGACATCCAGGCCTTCCTCTCTGCCTCAAGAACCTTCTGGACCACGCCTGTGTCGTTCGGGCTGTTCGGCATGCGGCGCTTGTACAACCGGCGCGATGACGATGGCCTTCCCGTGAGGACTTCCCTCTTCGGCCCCGAGATCTCCACGGCCTACTTCGCCGGGGCGGGCACTCCCTATGGCGGCCCGCAGAAGGGGCTGGGGTTCTCGCTGTCCGCAGGGGTCTTCCCCCGGGCGTTCGAGTCGACCTCCACGATGGGAGACGTGCGCGCGGAGGTGGAGACGTACCTGGGCGGCCTGCCCTTCCTGAAGCGGGACAACCTGCACCTCTCGGTGGCGGGCCGGTTCCTGCCGGGGGCGCCCACCACGCTGCTCGAAGTAGGTGGCATCACCTCGGGCAACCCGCTCTATCTCTCCGAGCCGGGCCGGGGGCCCAGCATCCCGAGGCAGTATCAGCCGGGCACGTCGTTCACCGAGTACCTCCGGGGCTACGAGGACTTCTCCGTGTTGGCCCGCCATGCGGTGGTGGGCAACGCGCTCTACAAGTACCGCTTCATCGTGGATTACGGCTGGGCCTCGACGGTGTACCTGCTGCCCTCGCTCTTCGTGAACCAGTTCGAGGTGGAGGGCTTCGGCAGTTGGGCGCGCACGGACTTCCGGCAGAACCTCCGCGCGGCAGGAGGCGCCGCCCGGCTCCAGCTCACCTTGGGAGGACTGGTGTCGCTCGGCCTCTACTACCAATACGCCCAGCGCTTCGATCGCGGCCTGGGCCCGCTGCACCTCGTCGGCCTGTCGCTCTGAGCCTGTGCACGCAGGCCCGGAGACTCACAGGCCGTAGAGACCCACTTCATGCGCGTACGCGAGCACCCGGCTGGGCACCAGCTCCGCCGGGGGTTCGCCGCGCGCCAGCATGTCGCGGATCTGCGTGGAGGAAACCTCCGCCAGCGGAGGCCCCAGTGTGTTCGGCGCCGGGTAGCCCGCGCGATAGAGCACCAGCATCCGCACCATCTGCTTGATGCGGTCGGGATCTCTCCACTTCGGCAGATCGTTCAGGATGTCCGAGCCGATGATCAGCGAGAACTCGGTCTGCGGGTGGCGCTCTCGCAGGTACGCCAGCGTCTCCACCGTGTAGCCGGAGCCGCCCCGCTCGGCGACCTCCTGCTCCACGAGGCTCGTCTTCATCCAGCCCGAGGTCTCCTCGCACAACAGCTGGCACATCCGCACGCGGTGCTCGAAGGGCACCAGCGCCTTGCCGAACGGATGCTGATAGGCCGGCATCATCCACACCTCGTCCATGCCCTGCGTCGCGTGGACGTACTGGGCCGCCATCAGGTGGCCGACATGCGGTGGATTGAAAGAGCCTCCCAGGAGCCCGACGCGCAAAGCCACCTCACTTCACCGACAGCTTCGTCCCACGGCCCAGCTGAATCGTCTGGGGCTCGAGCACCACGGACCCGTCCAAGCGGAAGCCCGTAAAGCGCAGGTCCCGATCCACCTTCTCCAGCAGCGCACACGTCTGCTCGGCCGCACCCGTCATCCGCCCCGGCGTCAGGAAGTACCGAGGGCCGATCTGCACCACCTTCGGCTCGGACTCCTTGCCGTGGATGAAGATCGTGGCGTTGAGCAGATCCTCCCGGGTCAGATCGTTCTTGTCGTGGACGAGGCAGCACAGCGCATCGCCCACCATGTCCAGCAGCTTCCGGGGAATCGTCGGGTCCATGTACTGGAGACAATCCCGCTCCGGCACTCGCACGAAGCGCTCCAGCACCAGCCGGCGATCCTCCTCGGCGGTGAAGTCCGCCGGGGCCTCGCCGAACGCGGGCGGCCGAGGCAGGGCGTCCTTCGAGGACAGCCACTGCGTCACGTCCGCCAGGAAGTCCATGTCCGAGTACTCGCGGCCACCGCGAGACTTCTCCCGCTGCTCCAGCAACCAGGCATCCAGGTCCGTATAGCGCCCGCCGACGAACATGAAGCGCCGGGCGCCCTTCTCCCGCAGCAGCTCATAGGCCGCGTTGAACGCAGCGAGATCGCCATGGCTGTCGGACAGAATGCCAATCACGGGGGCCGCCTTGGCTCAAGCGTACAGCAGGTAGGGGCTCCTTTGCTTCTGGAACGCGTCGGCCTGGGCCTGGAAGCCTTCCATCAGACGGTCCAGCGGCCACCCTTCCTCGAATCCCCGGCGCACCTGGTCCGTCCCGCACAACAGGTCAAACGCGGGCACGTCCTCGACGAACTCGTAGGCATCCGCGCGCCAGGCGAATTTTCCACCGCCCACGTCGCGCACCGCCTGGAAGATGGCAATGCCCGTACGCAGCGACTGGAAGGCCTGCCGATCCGTGACGTGGATGAAGGCGCCGCTGCAGGACTCGCCCTTGAACTTGTCAAAGGTGGGAGTAAAGCCCACGGGCCGGAAGGTGACGCCCGGCAGGCGCTCCTTCTCTAGCCGCGCCACCAGGGCCTCCGAGTCTATCCACGGCGCACCGAACTGCTCGAAGGGGCGGCAGGTGCCACGTCCCTCGGAGACGTTGGTGCCCTCGCCCAGACACATGCCCGGGTACACGAGCGCCGTGTCCGGCGTGGGCATGTTCGGCGACGGCGAGATGAACGGCAGCCCCGTGTCGGACCAGAACATCTCCCGGCGCCAGCCCTCGCACGGCACCACCGTCAGCTCGCAGCCAAGGCCGAACTCCGCGTTGAAGAGCCGGGCCAGCTCGCCCGCCGTCATCCCGTGGCGGTTGGGCAGGGGGTAGAGCCCTACAAAGGAGCGGTAGCCCTCACCCACCAGGTTTCCCTCGACGAGCGTGCCGCCCAGTGGGTTGGGCCGATCCAGCACGAAGAAGGGCACCTTCGCCTTCGCCGCCACCTTCATGGCCAGCGCCATGGTGTAGACGTAGGTGTAGTAGCGGCTGCCCACGTCCTGAATGTCGAACACGAGCGCATCCAGCCCCGCGAGCCACTCGGGCCGGGGAGACAGCGACTCGAAGGTGGAGCCGTAGAGGCTGTACACGGGCACGCCGGTGCGGCGATCCCGGGCATCATCCACGGCCACCATATATTGGGCCTCGCCACGGATGCCGTGCTCGGGGCCGAAGAGCGCCGCCAGCGTCACGCCCGGCGTCTTCGCCAGCAAATCCGCGAGGTGGCGGAAGCGCGAGTCCACGCTGGTGGGATTGACGATGGCTCCCACGCGCTTGCCCTTCAGCGCGGCGAAGCCCTGCTCCACCCACACATCCAGTCCCGTCTTGACCCTGCTCACAATCGTCCTCTCCCTCGGGTGTCGCGCCCGAGGTCCTCAGTCGTTCTTGAACCGCTCGAGCGCGTTCCTCGCGGCCTTCCGCGAGTCACAGCCGCCGAGCACCCGGTCCAGGAGGTTCGTCTTTTCTCCATCGCCCGGGCCGCCTTCCTCGGCCAAATCCTTCAGCTCGCCGCGCGCGCTCTTGAGCCGCAGCTCCCCTACCGCCTTGGCCGCGTCCACGCGCACCCGGCACTCCTCATGCGTCAACAGCTCGGTGAGCCGATCCCCCGCCTTGCCGTTGCCCGCTCTCACGGAGTCCACGTACCGGTCCACTGCGCCGGCCATGTCACCCACGGCCTCCTGCAGTTCTCCGAAGAGGCGCTGCCGGTTACCCAGGTTCTTCTCCGACTCGATGAGCTTGCGCGCCTCGAGCACCAGTGCGGGCCGCTCGGTGGGCTTCGCATCCCTCACCTGGGAGATGGCCCGCTCCGCGGAGCTGCCTCCGAACCCCACCACCGCCACACCCAGCACCACTGCCAGCCCGCCGAAGACCATTGCCATGCGCAGCCCCGTGAAGCCCGCAGGCAGCCGCGAGCGCAGCCGGGCCAGGAACTGCCCACCGGCGCTCTTCGCCTGGCCTCCCAGCACGGCCGCCCGCTGGCCCACCGCGGAGAGAGCCCCCCCCTCCGCAGAGAGTCGCGCCAGGCCCAGGTTGGCGAAGGGAGGCCCTACGGGAGGAATGCCCGCGGGCGCAGGCAGCGGCACCACGGGAGCCTCCATGCGGTAGGGCCCCTTTGGGACACGGAAGACGCGGATCTTCCCAGGGATACCCTTGAGCTCGAACGCGCCCACCTCCTCCGAGGGCACCTCCGCCTTGTTCATGGAGAGGTAGAGGGCCTCAGTGAAGTAGACCTCGCCCGGCTCGGCGATGCCCTCCACACGCGCGGCGATGTTCACCGGCTCGCCAAACACATCGTTGGGCTCGACGCGCACCTCGCCCACGTTGATGGCCAC
Source organism: Hyalangium minutum (assembly GCF_000737315.1). GTDB lineage: Bacteria > Myxococcota > Myxococcia > Myxococcales > Myxococcaceae > Hyalangium > Hyalangium minutum. Next base: position 417,805 of record NZ_JMCB01000004.1, on the reverse strand, counting down.
GCGCACGCGAAGCTGCTCGCTCTCCAAAGCGGTGCGGTTGTACTCCCAGAGCCGATCCTGGATGGCCACGCCGCTCAGGACCGCCTGGGTGGGCGACTCGAAAGTGACCAGGAACGCATCACCAATGGACTTGATGATGCGCCCCCCGAAGCGGGTGAACAGCGGTGCGAGAAGATCATGGTGCACCTGCAGCAGGCGCTGATTCTCCTCATGGGTCTGCCGGCTGGTGCGCTCGGTGAACCCTTGAATGTCGGTGAAGACAATGGCGAGGTTGGCGGTCTTCAAGGCGCGCGCAGTGTATGCCGCAGCGCTTCAAGCGCAATCCGCTCGGTCTCCTGTTCGTCTGCCTACCGGCGTGACGGCTTGAGCGTGCGCATGCGGCGCTTCGGCTCGGGCGCCTCGATGGACTTGCGCAGCTTCTGGGCGAGCTTCTCCCGGCCCGTCCGCTCGTACAGCTCGGCGAGCCGCCGGGCGGCCAGGAGGTTCTCCGGCTGCAGCGCTCGCACCTCGAGCAGTTCCTTCTCCGCCTCCGGTACCCGCTCCTGCCGCTCCAGCACCTGGGCCAGCAGGAGACGCACCTGCACCCACTCCGGACGTGCCTTGGTGAGAAGGCGGTAGTGGTACTCGGCCTTGAGCAAGTCGCCCTCGGCCAGCCAGAGACCGGCCGCGCGGAAGCGGGCCTCCTCATAAGAGGGCCGGTAGAGGAGCGCCACCTCGTACGCCTGGGCAGCGCGCCGGGGCTGTCCGTGCTCCTCCCACAGCAGCCCCCGCAGGTAGTGGGCGCGAGGGTTCTCGGGGGTGAGCGCCGAGGCAATGTCCAGGTGGGCCGCTGCCCTGTCCAGCTCTCCCCCGAGCTTGAGCATGAGTCGCGCGGCTTCGATGTGGGGCAGCTCCCAAGCGGGCCAGGTGTTGCTCACGGCTTCCACACCCGCGAGTGCACCCGCGGTGTCCCCGGCCTCTTCCCGAGCGAGGGCCTGCGTCAGGGCCGAGTTCGCGGGGGCGTCCACTGCGCCCGCCAGTGCGCCCGCCAGGATGAGCCACACCATGGAGCGCTGATAACAGAGGCGGCGTTCCCCCTCAATGATCCCTTGACGGCCCCTAGGGCCAGGCATGAAACCATGTCCGTGCAGATCGCCCAACGAACCCTCGAGGACCTCGGCTTCGCGGAAGTGCTCCGCGCGCTGGCCCACCGCTGCCGCACCGCTCCCGGCAAAGAGCGCGCGTCGGCCCGCCCCTTCCTGGACACCGAAGACCAAGTGAGTGACGCCCTCTCTCTGGTGGCCGAGGCCCGGCTGCTCTCTCAGGAGCAGTTCTCGCTCCCCCTGGGTGGGGTGAGTGACCTGAGAGACGCGGTGAACCGGTCCTCCAAGGGCGGCATGCTGGAGCCCCGGGATCTCATCGCCTCCGCGCAGCTGCTCTATGCGTTCGCCCGCACCCGCGAGGCCCTGGAGGAGCGCGAGGAGTCGGTCCCCATGCTGGCGACGCTGAGCCGCCGGCTGCCGATGCTGGAGGCGCTCGCGTCTCGCATCGATCGCTGCTTCGAGCCGGACGGGACGATCTCGGACCGGGCCAGCCCCGAGCTGAAAGAGGCGCGGGATCGCTCCAACGGGCTGCACCGGCGCATCAAGAGCAAGCTGGATGAGATGCTCCACGACGAGAACTTCATCCCCAAGCTGCGCGAGAACTACTACACGCTGCGCAACGGCCGGTACGTGGTGCCGGTGGTGTCCAACTTCCGAGGCGAGGTGCCCGGCATCGTCCACAACGCCAGCCAGACGGGGCAGACGCTCTTCATCGAGCCCCAGGCGATGGTGAACATGGGCAACGACCTGGCCATCGCCCAGTCCGAGGTGGCCGAGGAGGAGCGCCGGATCCTGCAGGACCTGTCCAACCAGCTCGGGAAGGAATCCCACCGGGTGCTGGAGGGGCTGACGGCGGTGGCGGAGCTGGACGAGGCCGAGGCGGCGGCGCTGCTGGCGGCGGACCTGGACGCGCACTCGCCCGCCTTCAAGGGCGTGGACGAGCTGACGCTGAAGCTGCTGCGGCACCCGCTGCTGGCGATCAGGGGCACGGACGTGGTGCCCAACGACGTGTTCCTCTCGGGCGAGGCACGGGCGCTGGTGGTGTCCGGTCCGAACGCGGGCGGTAAGACGGTGACGCTGACGGCGGTGGGCCTGTGCTCGCTGATGCTGCGCTGCGGCCTGCCCATTCCCGTGGAGCAGGGCTCGAAGATGCCGCTCTACCGCTCGGTGAACTCGACGGTGGGCGACGCGCAGGACTTGTCCCAGGGTCTGTCCACGTTCAGCGCGCACGTGGTGATGCTGCGGGACATCGCGGCGAAGGTGGGCCCGGGCTCACTGGTGCTGATCGACGAGATCGCCGCGGACACGGATCCGCGCGAGGGTGCGGCGATCGCCATCGCCGTGCTGGAGGAGCTGCTGGAGAAGGGCGCCGTGGTGCTGGTGACGACGCACCTGGAGGAGCTCAAGGCGCTGGCCCACATGGACAAGCGCTTCCTCAACGCGCGCGTGGGCTTCGATGCGAAGCGGATGGCGCCCACGTACCGGCTGCAGCTGGGCGCGGCGGGAGCCTCGTCGGCCATCGAGATGGCGGCGCGCATGGGCCTGCCGGAGCGCATCTGTCAGCGCGCACGCGACCTGGCGATGAACGCCGGAGGCCCGCTGACCAAGGCGCTGGCAGCGGCCGAGGAGGAGCGGCGGAAGCTGTCCGAGGAGCTGGATAAGGCGCGAGAGGCCGCGGCCGCGGCGGAGAAGCTCCGCAAGGATCTGGAGGCGCAGAAGCAGGCCTTCGAGCGCGAACGCAAAGAGAAGATGATGCGCTTCAACGAGGACGTCGCAGCGGCGAGCGAGCACGCGGCGGCGGAGGTCCGGGCGCTGCTGCAGACGCTGCGCGCGCAGACCAACGAGAAGGCGGCGCAGGAGGCACGGGCGGCGCTGGTGCAGCGGGCCGAAGATGCAGCGAAGCGGGCCAAGGAGGCGCGCGCCGAGCTCTATAAGGTGGAGGCGCCCCAGCCGCCGACGCTCAAGGTGGGCGCGTGGGTGCGGCACTCGGGGCTCGACAAGGACGTGGAGATCCTGGAGCTGCACAGCAACGAAGCGCTGGTGGCAGCCGGGGTGATCAAGATGCGCGTGCCGGTGTCGGAGCTGTCGGGCTCGCGGACGGCGAAGCCGCAGATGCGCTTCCCAGAGCGCAACAAGCAGGAAGCGGCGATGAAGAAGGCCTCGGCGGCGGCGCCCGCGGAGGTGCAGGCGACGAACTTCCGCTGCGACGTGCGCGGCATGCGCGCGGACGATGCCCTGGCGGAGGTAGAGCAGTTCCTCGACCAGGGCATGCGCTCGGGCGAGGAGGCGGCGCTCATCATCCACGGCCACGGGACGGGAGCGCTCAAGCAGGCCCTCCGGGACTACCTGGCCAACTCGCCGTACATCCGCATGTTCCGCCCGGGCGAGAGCCACGAAGGCGGCGACGGCGTCACCGTGGTGGCCCTGAGGGCGTAGGGGTAGGAAAACCGCGTCGTCGGTAGGCGTTTCGCCCAGGCCTGTCTCAGAGGTTCAGCAAGATGAGTGAAGGCTCTTTGCTGTATCCGGGGAGTGCCCTCCGGGACTGGCTGCAAAAAGAACGGGGAGTGACCCTCCCCGAAGAGCATCTCAACCTGCTCGCGACCCTCGCAGACACGCTCTTCTTTGCCAGCCTTGGCAAAGAAGAAGGAGACATCACACGTGTCCGTCTGGTCTATCACCCGCGCGGCATTGCTGGACTCGAAGACATTCGTGAGCACGTCCTCGTCGGCAGCGCCCATTCCGACCGACGCGCTTGGGAAATCATCCCTTTTGAGCATGAACCCGACATAACAAGCCTCAGCGTCAAGGCCCTCATCAAGATCGCCCCCATTGCGAATCTCCCACGCACATCTGTCGTTGTGGGGCTTCAAGATGGACAAGTCATCATCCAAGGCCTTGCTCGCAGAGTTGAATACGAGCACCTCTACGAGACCAACGAAAACGACGTGCTTGTATTTCACGCACCCGAGCCTGGCTACCTCATATTGAGCATCAATGGGGAAGAGGTTTTTCGTTACGAGCAGGGTCGCATTCTCTCTCCGGCGCGCAGAGTGCGACTCGACGTCCTCCTGTTTAATACAAGCAGCATGGTCAACGCCGTACTCATGCGGATATGCGCGTCACTCAGGGACGAACTGGCAGAACCTCTGTTGGGCCTGTCAGGCACAAAGAATTGGCACATTTCTCAGATCTTCTACAAACTCGTCTGGCGAATGGGAGAAATGCGGCATGGCGGGCTAATTGCCATTCTTCCGGATACCAGCCAAATCGAAAAGTTCAGACCCGAAGGCAAGTACAGGCTGCCACAAAGCGCTGGGACTGTCTTGCGGACCAGGCTGAAAGAGTACGTCTCATCAGAGAGCATCTATCAGGATCTTCTCTGGAAGCGAACGACAGCGAGCACACCAGAGTCAGACGAAGAGGTGCTCGACAAGGCAATAGCTCACCAAGACAGGGAGCACGACAAAGAAGAACTCGACGCCCTTGTGGACACCATCGGCCAACTCACGGCCGTGGACAACGCGCTCTTGCTTGGCCCCAACCTCGAAGTTGTCTGCGCGGGCTACCCTATCTCGACCCAAGGAGAGGAAAAGCTTGCGGTCTACGAGGCCGAAACGCTCCAGGGGACCCCCGGTGCACGCTATGCCATCAATCAGCATGGATCCCGGCACCGAGCCGCTGCGTACTTCGCCAACAAGCACCAGGGCGGATTGGTTTTTGTGGCCTCACAGGATGGCCCGCTGCGCTGCTTGCATCGCCCCCTGGGACAGGAAGAGATCCTCCTTTGGAACCTCCGGATCCCTTATGACTGATAACCTAGGGAGTTCCAGCGTCTGCAGGGGCAGTCAACCCGTCCAGCCCCCCTCCATTCGCTGCAGGCCGCTCGGCACGTACACGTGTGCTCGCAAGAGGCTTGCCCTCGAATGAAAAGACCGTGAGCTCCGCTTCGATGCACTCGGGCCCAAGCCCTGTGAACCGCTCGCTGAAGAGCTTGAAGCGAATCGTGCTTCCGTACCAGTACCCAGGAGCCAGCAGCAGGAGGTCTTCTTCATGAGCCGCTGCAGGAATGGCATCGGCCATGATGAACGAGAGAGGTTCGCCCGAGCTGCAGTCGACAATGGCATTCACGTGGATGTCTGCTCGCGGGATGAGACGCTTGTCCAAGCGCACAACGCCTGACTCAGCCCCCAGAAGGAGCCGTCCCGATAACGATTCCCCATCATAGCGAGCATCCTGAAACTCCAAGGTGGCGCGTCCTAGAGACTGCTCACTTTGAGCAAGAATGCGCCACCTCGTGAACCACCGCCTTCACAATACATTCATGAGAGGCCGAGATCTCACACCAGTGAGTCTCGTTGGCAGGAAAGAAACGGCTCGTTTTCATAGGCGCGCCGGTCTGCTGCTGCGCGGCACAAGCAAGGCCTCCCAACGACACGACAGACCAGAGAAACAGCCGAAGGCTGCCACAACCCGATCTCCTCCCTGTTCGAGGGTGGGACTCACCGCAAGCCACGTTGCTGGAATGAACGACGTCATGCTCTGGCGAGCGACGCTATGAGGGACTTGCAGTGCCGATCAAGTTCCTCCCTTAGAGGGTGTTGAGCAGGGGTGAATAGGCCCAGATGTCGTGCGCCCCCAGCCTCCCCCCTCACAGTGGCTGTGGGCCCCTCGTGCTACCACTGCGGACCCAAGCTCCCTTCCTCGGAGAAGAGACCCATGACCCGCATTGGCATCATTGGCGCCGGTACCGCCGGCTTGCACCTGGGCTTGCGCCTGCAGCAGCTCGGCATCCCCGCGACGATCTACACCGAGCGGGCTCCCGCGGAGCTGCGCTCGGCGCGCCTGCCCAACACGGTGGCCCACCATGCTCCCACGCGAGAGCGGGAGCGCCTGCTGGGAGTCAATCACTGGGACTCTCCGGAGCTCGTCCAGTTCACCTTCAACTTCGCCATCAGCGGCCCCCAGGGGGTTGGCTTCCAGGGAAAGCTCGTGGCTCCCTCCCAGTTCATGGACTACCGCGTCTACCAGCCCCGGCTCGCCGAGAACTTCGTGGCGCGAGGCGGCTCGCTTCACGTCGCCGCGGTGGATGCGGCGGGGCTGGAGGAGATCACCCAGCGGCATGAGCTGGTGGTGGTGGCCACGGGGCGCGCGGGTCTGGGCCACCTGTTCCCCCGCGTGCCCGAGCACTCGCCGCACACTCAGCCCGCACGCCTGCTGTTCGGGGGCCTGTTCCACGGCATGCGCCCCCCCGAGCCGCTCGGGTTTCAGTTCACCATCGCCCCGGGCCACGGCGAGGTCGCCGAGGGCCGGATGGTCTCCACGCAGGGCTTCATCGGGAGCCTGTTCCTCGAGGCCGTCCCCGGCGGGGCCCTCGAGGTGATCACCTCCCGGAATCCCAACGAGGATCCGCGCGGCTTCTCGGCCTTGTTCCTGGAGCTGCTGCGGGAGCATGCCCCCGCCACCTTCGCGCGCCTGGATCCGGATGCCTTCCTGCTGGCGGGGCCGCTCGATTGGGTTCAGGGGCGAGTGACGCCGGTAGTGCGCCGCGGGTACACACGGCTGAGCAACGGTCGCTGTGTCGTGGCCCTCGGAGACGCTCACGTGCTCCACGATCCGCTCTCGGGCATGGGCGCCAACGCGGCATCGGCTTGCGCCTGGATCCTCGCCGAGACCCTTCGCGAAGCCGTGGAGTCCGGCCAGTCCTTCGATGAGGCCTTCTGCCAGCGGGCGGAGGAGCGAACCTGGGAGACCGTCCGAGCGACGACGTACTGGAACAACGCTCTGCTGCAGCCCACCCCTCCGCACATGGCCCAGGTCTTCGCCGCCGCCAGTCAGAACCCAGCGCTCGCCAACGCGGTTCTCGAGACCATGATTGTCCCGGAGAACGCGCTGGCCGCCTTCGCCACTCCGGAGACCTGCGCGGCGTTCATGGCGCGCCACGCTCACGGCACCGCCCCCTAGGCCCAGGCGCGCAGGTCCCGCTCCAGCAGCCTCAGCCAGCCGCGAAGATCGGACGAGGCGCCCTCCATGGGCCCTCCCCTCGCTCGCTCCAGCCGCCGCTGCACCGCGGCCCTGCCCTGCGCTGCTTCCGCACCTCCAGGCGCCGCGGCCCGCGCCTCGGCGAGCTCCAGGGTCGCGTAGAGCAGCGCCGCCAGCTCGCGCAGCACCGGATCGTTCTGGATCTCCAGCGCGGCCTCCAGCGTCGCGAAGCTCCTCCGCGCCTCGGCCCGCTCACCTCTCAGCGCCTGCACCGCCGCCAGGTGCAGCGAGAACCGCAGCGCGTGCCACCGCGACACCTGCGCCAGAATGGAGGTCGCGTTCTTCAGGTGCGTCTCGGCCTTCTCCCACGCGCCGGCCACCATGCAGGCCCGGCCCAGTTCTCCCCGGGCACACCCCTCCACAATCCGCATGCCGAGCTGCCGCCCCAGGCTCACGACCGCCTCCAGGTGCTCGCACGCCTCCGCCGTCCGATCCGCGTCGAGCAGGAAGCAGCCCAGGTTCAGCCGCGCGAACGCCTGCCCCGCACGGCTCCCCGCCCCCAGCGCCTTCGCCAGCGCCTCCTCCAGGAAGCCCACCGCCTCCACTGTCCCTCCGCGCTCGCCAATCGCCAGCGCCAGGTTGTTCAGGAAGAGCACCTCGAAGGTCCGGTCCCCCACCGCTCGGAACAACGACAGCGCCTCGTGCAGGTGCGGAATCGCCGCGCCCGGGCCGCTGCGCACCTGCTCGATGATGCCCGCGTTGCCCACGGTGTAGGCCTCCAGCCACCGATCCCCCTCCGCCGACAAGCTCCGCGCCGCCTGGATGAAGCGCCAGGCCGCCTCCACATCGCCCTCGTGCCGGACGACGATCGACAGATCGACCAGGATCCGCTTCTCCCCCGCACGCTCCCCCAGCGCCCGGAAGCACGTGCGTGCGTGCTCCAAGTCCCTCCGCGCCGCCGCGAGCTGGCCCGTCTCCAACTGCGCCCGGCCCCGCACCGCCAGCGCCTCGGCCCGGAGCAGCGAGTCTTCCGAGAGCGTCGCCGCCTGCTCCAGCGCTCGATCCAGCCGGGGCAGCGTGATGCCCACCGGCCCCCGCGAGGCGATGTCCGGCTCGAGCGCCACCAGCGCCTCCAGCGCCCGGTTCACCGTCTCGGGTGTCGGAGGCCACGACGCGAGCGCATGATCACACGCGGCCAGCAGGTTCTCCCGCTCCGCCATCAGCCGGTGAAGCGCCTCCCCTCCTCCCCCGCGTGCCGGACCGCGCAGCTCCCGCGCCAACCCCAGGGAGTACTCGGCGTGCCGCACCACCAGCGCGGCGCCCTCGCCCTGCTCCGCCAGCCGCGCCGAGGCGTACTCGCGGATGCTCTCGTACATGCCCAGGCGCAGCTCGCCCGGCACTCCCTCCGAGGCCCCCGCCCGCAGCAGCGACTTGGAGCGCAGTGCCTGGACGATCTCCAGCACCTCCGGCCCGCCCTGCGAGGGCACCAGCACCGCCTCGGCGGCCTCCAGGGTGAAGCCCCCGCGGAACACCGAGCACTGCGCCAACACCGCCTGCTCCGTCACATCCAGCAGGTTCCATGACCAGTCGATGGCGCCTCGCAGCGTCGCCTGCCGCGCCACCGCGTCCCGCTGCCCGCTGCGCAGCAACTCGAAGCGCCGGGACAGCCGCTCGCGGATCTGCCCCACGCTCAAGAGCGACGTGCGTGCCGCCGCCAGTTCGATGGCCAGCGCAATTCCGTCCAGCCGCCGGACGATGTCCGCCACCAGCGGCGCCTCCGCCTCCGTCAGCCCAAAGCCCCCGCGAGCCGCCCGGGCCCGCCGCACGAACAGCTGCACCGCCTCCGAGCGGGAGATCGCCTCCAGCGACTGCGCGTCCTCGGCCGGCAACCCCAGCGGCGCCAGATCCAGGATCCGCTCCCCCGCCAGGCGCAGCGACTCCTGCGAGGTGACGAGAAACCGAGCCTCCGGCGCCAAGACGATCCAGCGCCGCAGCGTGGAGGGCATGTGCTGCAGCAGGTGCTCCAGGTTGTCCAAGATGACGAGCGCGGGCCCGCGGACGCTCATCGCTCCGCCGAGCTGCCCCACCAGATCCGCGCCCACGCCGCCCTGCAGGTGCACCCCGAGCGCTTGGCCAACGACATGACAGATGTCCTCGGTCGTCTTGGCCTCGGTGAGATCGCACCACCAGACGCCGCCCTCCCACGCGCGCGTGGCCAGCGCCAGGCTGCCGAAGTGGGTCACGAGCCGGGTCTTCCCCATGCCCCCCGGCCCCAGGATGGTGATCAGCCTCGCTCCCTCCGAGAGCCATAGACGCAGCGTCCCCAGTTCCTCCTCGCGGCCGATGATGTCGCCCGGCTGCTCGGGCAGGTTGCCGCGGCGCTCCTCGCGCACCCGCAGAGAGTCGAACCGCCGGCCCGACAGCGACGCGGGCAACAGCTCCAGCAGCGGAACAGGCTCGGAGATCCCCTTCAGGCGGAAGCTCCCCAGCATGCGCACCGAGGGCCGTCCCAAGCTCTCCAGCAAGCCCACCACGTGCGCCCACGCCGCGCCGCTCAGCAGCAATTGCCCGCCATGGCCTGCATCCGCCACACGGGCCGCCACATTCACCATGCGGCCCACGTAGTCGACCTGGCCCGTGCGCGAATCCACGCGCAGCTCGGGCTCGCCCACGTGCACGCCCATGCGCACACGCAGGCCCCGGTACAGCGGCCCCTGCGGACCTCGCACCTCGGAGGCCTCGGGTTGGGTGAGCAGCTCGGCCGGCCACGGAGCCTTCAGCAGCGCCTCCTGCACCTCCAGACACCAGCGCACCGCCCCCTCCACGGTGGAGAACGCCACCATGAAGGAGTCGCCCTGCGTCTTCACCTCGTAACCACCCATGGACGACAGCAGCGCGCGCAGGATCCGATCATGGAGTTCCAGCGCGGTCCGCATGCCCGCACTGCAGCGCTCCCACAGCAAGGTGGAGCCCTGGATGTCGGTAAAGGCCAGGGCCACCGTGCCGGAGGGAACCTCCATGGGCATGGCGAGCGCGTTCATGATCGTCTTCAAATCCCGAGAATCGAGAGACCCCTCAAAGTGGGGTCAGGTTCCTCGGGAGGAGAGGCCCCCGAGTCAGGAGTCTTCCGCGCCTATCGAGAATTGGACGGATCTGCCGCCGGGTGTCGACCATCTCACGGCGCACTCGTTCGGAAGAGCGAACCGGATCATCCAGAAAAAGCCGCCCACTTTTTTACGTCGTCACGGTTGTCATCTTCTTTCATGGGAAAGGGGAGCGTGATGACGGCACAGGAGAGCGTGGCGCACACCAGGGCGAGGAAGAGTGGGGGCGCGAGGGGTTGGCTCTCGCTCGTGGCGGTGCTGCTGGGAGCGGCGGCGCCCGGCTGCGGACCCGAGGGAATCCCCCAAGGCGCGACGTGGGAGAGCCAGCGCCAGGAGCTCGGCTCGACCAACGGACTGTCCGCCAACGGATTATCGGCCAATGGGCTCTCAGCCAACGGGCTGTCCGTCAACGGGCTGTCCGCCAACGGGCTGTCCACCAGCAGCTTCTCCTCTTGGTTCACTCAGGCTCCAGCGCAGGCGGACATGCTCATGCGCTACGTGGTCCGCTGTGCGGTGCCGGAGGGAGAGACGCGCACGTACACAGATTCCCAGACGGGCGTGCACTACACGTGGAGCGGCGGACTGGGCTTGGCACCCGGCTGGGCCAGTGGCGCGGCCCCCACCGTTATCGAGCAGCAGGTCATCACCGCCTGTCTGCTGGCGCACGTGAACCGGTACGGGCTGAGTGTCCCCATCTCCGTGCTGGGGAGGAACGCCCAGGGGAGCCTCATCCCCTTCACCCAGAGCGAGCTGGCCACCTACCCGGTTCGCGAGGCGTGCTTCTTCGGCAACCTCTTCACGCAGGAGGGCCTCTTCTTCGGCGCGGACCAGCGCGTCTCGAACGAGACCCAGTACCTGACCCGGGCCTGCGCGGGGATGCAGGACGGTTCAGGCAAGCCCTCCACCCGTTGCGCACCGCTGACCTACGTGGGGGCCTGCACCCATACCTGCACCCCGGATCCCATGGGTCCGTTCTACAGCGTCTGCAAGCAGCGCGGCACGTATTACCTGGGCCTCACGACCCGCATGCGGCAATCGGACTATGAGCAGCTCTTCCCGGACGCCGGCCCCACCGAGGCCCTTTAGGAGGGACCCTAAGCGGCGGTTTGTGAGGGGACTCAGCGCTTCCGGCGGCCGGGCTTGAACTTGCCGCCGGACTTGGGCGGCTTGCCTCCGCCGTGGGCGTTCTTCCGCTTTCCCGCGGGTGCGGCCCGGCTCGTCTTCTTGCCGCCGGGCACGTCCTTGTGCGTGGGCCGCAGATCACGGGACTCTGGCTTAGAATGCTCCAACCGGCGCCCGGGCGGTTCCGCCTGGAGGCGCTCTCCCGGCTTGCGACCGCTCCGGGCCGCGAGCGCGCGCAAGCGATCCACCGGAGGCGGTGCCAACGGTGGCGCATCCGCCATGAAGGCCGCGAGCGGATCTCCCTCGGGAATGGGATGCGGCTCCGGGCGCCAGGACGTCTCCGGCCGCTCGTCCCGGGCTTCGGGCTCTTCCCTCACCTGCGGGCGGACGACGAAGCGCCGGCGCGGCGTGCCTTCCACCTGCTCCGGTGCCTCGGCTCTCGGAGAGGGCCTGCGAGACTCCGCATCTCTCTCGGTACTCCCATGGGCCGCCCAGCGCTTGCGGTCGGCCTTGCTCGGCGCCACTTCCTCGCGCTGGCCCTCGCGAACGAAGCGCCGGCGCCGCTCCTCGGCTTGGGGAGCTTCCTGCGAGATGTCCTGTCCGCGCCCACGCCGGGCTGCGGCGCCCCGCTCGACAACGCCGAACGCAGGCTCCGCCTCCTCGAAGCGAGGCGTGGGCCGCCACCCTGCCCGCCCTGGACGCATGGGCCGCTCGCTGCGGCTCACGGGCCTGCCCTCGATCTCCAATGGCTCGAAGTCCATCTGCCGCCGCTCGGGGCTCACCGAGGCCAGCCGCACGCGGCACTTCTGCCCCACGCGCACGCGCCGCCCGTCCGGGAACACCAGCGCGTGCAGCGTCTTGTCCAGCTTGCCGCCGAACCCGAGCGACTCGGTCTTGACCAGCCCCTCCACGTGCTCGGTGTCCAGCTCCACGAAGCAGCCGAACTCGGTGAGGCCGGACACGGTGGCGTCGAATTCCTCGCCCACCCGGTCCTGCATCATCAATGTGGCGTAGAAGGAGACGACCTCGCGCTCCACCTGCATGGCAGCGCGCTCGCGCTCGGAGCTCTGCACGGCCATGTCCTCCAGCTGGGCCTCTTCGCGCTCCAGCGCGGCCTGGGAGCGCTTCTTGCCCTTCCGCACCCAGTGCGCCTTGAGCAGCCGGTGCACCAGCAGGTCTGGGTAGCGGCGGATGGGCGAGGTGAAGTGCAGGTAGTGCTCCGCCGCCAAGCCGTAGTGCCCCACCCGCGAGGCCGAGTACACCGCCTGCATCATCGACCGCAGCAGCAACTGGTTCAGCGCGCGCTGCTCGGGGTGGCCCTCGAGCTGGCTGATGAAGGCATCCAGTTCCTTGGAGGAGATGCCGTCCTCGAAGCGCATCTTGAAGCCGTACGCCTGGGCCAGCGCGGCGAAGGCGGTCAGCTTCTGCTCGTCCGGCTCGCCGTGGAAGCGGTAGACGGTGGGCAGACCCTCGTCCTGGAAGAACTTCGCCACCGCCTCGTTGGCGGCCAGCATGCACTCCTCGATGAGGCGGTGGCTCTCCTTGCGCTCGCGCTTCTCCATGCGCTCGGGGAGGCCGTCCTCGCCCATGACCACCTTGTGCTCGGGCAAGTCGAAGTCGATGGCGCCCCGCTCCTTGCGCATGGCTCGCAGCGCGCGGGACACGGCCAGCAGCCGCTCGAAGAGCGGGCGCAGGGCATTGCGGTGGGGCACGTCCTTGCCGTCCAGGACGTCCTGCACCTCGTTGTACGTGCAGCGGGCCACGCTGCGCATGACGCCCGGGTACAGCTCAGAGGAGCGCAGTTGGGCACGGGCGTCGAACACCATGTCCGCCACCATGCACAGCCGGTCCTCCTCGGGCCTCAGCGAGCAGATGCCGTTGCTCAGGCGCTCCGGGAGCATGGGCAGCACGCGATCCGGCAGGTACACCGAGGTGGCCCGGCGCAATGCCTCGACATCGAGCGGCTGGCCCTCGCGCACGTAGTGCGTCACATCCGCGATGGCCACCACCAATCGCCAGCCAGTCCCATAAGGCTCGGCGTACACCGCGTCGTCGAAGTCCCGCGCGTCCTCGCCATCGATGGTGATCAACGGCATCGTGCGCAGATCCCGCCGCTCCTCGCCGCGCCCCTCGTCCTCGGAGACCGCGGGCCCCACGCGGTCCGCCTCGTCCATCACCTCGGGCGGGAACTCGTCGCTGAAGCCCTGGCCGTAGGCGATGGAGAGCACCTCCACGCTCGGATCCCCGGGCCGGCCCAATGAGCCCGCCACCTCGCCAAAGAGGCCCTCGCCCGGCCCGAGCATCCGGCTGCCCACGCCCAGGCGGACCTTCACCAGGTCTCCATCCCGGGCCATCTGGGTGTTCGGGACGCGGATGGGGCCCTGCATGCTGGAGTCGCTCGGCTCCACGACGGCGTGCCGCCCGCCCAGCTCGCGGTACGTGCCCACCACCAGCTCGCGGCGGCGCTGCACCACCCGCACCAGGTGGCCTTCCAGCCGCCCCGGCCGCCCGCCCACCTCCACCACCACCCGATCGTTGTCGAGCGCCCGTGCGGCCTCGGCCGGGGGAAGGAAGACGTTCTCGCCGTCACCGCTCAGCGGGTGGACGAAGCCATAGCCATCCCTGTGGACATGGAGGATGCCCTCCAGCTGGACGCTCTCGGGCCGGGTGGGGATGGGGCCCTTACGCCCCTTGCGGCGGGAAGGTTCGGCCTCCCCATCGGAGGAGCGGCCGCCCGGGACCGGCTCGAGGAGGAAGCGCTTGCCCTCCTTGATGATACCGCCCTGGCGAACCAGCTCGCGCAGGATGCGCTTGAGCCAGGTTTGATGTCCGGGGTGCAGCCCCGCCAGCCTCAGGAGTTCCTTGACCCCCAGGGGGTGGTCGGCGTCGGCGAGGATTTGCTTCAGTTGCTCAGGAGTAGGATTCACACACAGTCCATGCGGGCCTGCCCGCTACGTCAACGGGTAGGCCTTGGCGCGCTGGACGAGAACCCCCGAAGCGGCCAGGGCTGCTCCCTGGCCTGCTCTGGGTCCGAGCCAGCCCCTCAGGGCTTGACCGTGACGGTGATCTTGAACGAGCGCTCGACGGCGCCCGGAGTAAAGGCCTTGGCGAGGAAGAACTCGAGCTCCGAGGTGCCAGGGTTGCGCGGCGTGAAGAAGAACTCGCGCGTTCCCGCGTTGCCCTCGCCCGGCTCGAACCGTGCCTCGCGCAGGCCTACGCGCTTGGCGGCAGTGGGCTCGATGGCCCACGTGAAGCCGGGTTGCTCCTGCAGCCGGACGGTGAGGCCGTGGTTCAGCCTGACATCCACCGACGTGGGCACCTCGCCCTCCACGTGGACGATCTCCATGTCCTCGCGCGAGACGCGGGCCTCGGTGGGACGGGGCTCGAAGTTCTCGACCACCACTTTGCCGCCCCAGCCGGAGGACTTCTCCACCACGCCGGTGAGGAACAGCTGCTGGCCCACGTACTTGCGCATCCCCTTGGTGCCCTTGCCCTCGAGGATGAAGGACACCTGCTGCCGGGTACCACCGTTGGAGACCACGAGCACGAAGTCCTCGCCCGTCATCTCCAGGCTGCCGCGCAGCGACGCAAAGCCCTTGATGCCCGCGCCCATGCCGGCGTTGGTCACCATGGACGTCTCGCCCGGGGACAGGTAGCGCAGCTTGGCCTCGGTCTCCACCGGAGCCGAAGGCGCCTCGGCCTCGGGCTTCTTCGCCGAGTACTTCCGCACGTCCACCGTGCCGCCGTAGTTCGTCGTCTTGCGGATCAGCCCGCTCACGGAGACCTTGTGGTCCATGTACGCAGGGAGCACTTCCTGATCCGGGCCCTGCAGCAGGAAGGTCAGCTCGCGCTTGTCCCGGCCCACCACCACCAGGTACGGCATGCCGTCCGTCACGGCGAGCCGGCCCTTGAGGCTGCCCTCGCCGTACACGCCGCGGCCCTCGCCCGCGGACAGCAGCTGCTCCATCTCGCGCTTGGTCAACGAGCTGCCCACGGGAGGAAGCTTGGTGGCGCGGGGACGGGGCTTCTCTAGGGGCGGAGCCGCCGGAGCCGCCGCCGCCGCCTTGCCCTTGCCCGTGGCGCCCTTGGCCGCCTTGGGGGTCTCGGCCTTCTCAGCCTTCTCAGCCTTCTCGGCCTTCTCAGCCTTGGGAGCGGCCTCCGCCTTGGCAGTCTTTGCCTTGGCCTCCGTCTTGGGCTCGGCCTTCGCCTCAGACTTGGGCTCGGCCTTCGCCTCAGACTTGGCCTCCGCGGACTTGGGCGTGGCTCCCTTGGGCGCCTTGGACGCAGCCTTCGCCGGAGCCTTCCCCTTCGCCACTTCCGCCACCTTCTCCTTCACGGCCTTGGCCACCTTCGTCGCCGCTTTCGCCACCCGCTCGCTCGCGTTCTTCAACAGCTCCAGCCGCGCCGCCTTGTCCTTCTTGGCAGCGGGCGTCGCCTTCTTGGCCCCAGACTTGGGCTTGGCCATCGACGCTGTCTCCTTAGGAATAACCCGAGTTATTCCAACGGGTTGGCGGATCTCTCCACATGGGGAGCGTGTCACGCGATCTCGTTCGCTTGTAACGATGATCAGCTGGACTGTCAAACAAACTCTTGAAATTCCTAGAGACTTCGATCTCAGTGCTTCCGCATGAGCGCTGGATCCGAGTTGCTACCGGTCGAGGACGCGCGAGCCCGAGCGCTCGCCCTGGCCACCCCTCTTCCCCCAGAGTGGGTACGTCTGGAGGAGGCCCTCGGGCGGGCGCTGGGCGCGGAGCTCATTGCGCAGCGGACGCTGCCGCCGTGGGACAACTCGGCCATGGACGGTTACGCGGTGCGCAGTGCCGACCTCACCGGCCCCCTGCCCGTCCGGCTCGCTGTAGGAGAGACAATCCACGCGGGGAGTACGCCTCGCATCGAGGTGCGCCCCGGCACCTGCGCCCGGATCATGACGGGCGCGCCGCTGCCTCCGGGGGCGGACGCGGTGGTGATGCAGGAGCGCACCCAGCCCGTCCAAAGCCCCGAGGGTCCCTCCGTGGAGATCCTCGAGGCCGTGTCGGCGAGCAACTTCGTCCGTCCTCGAGGCGAGGACGCCCGAGCCGGAACTCCCCTGCTGACCCAGGGTACGCCGCTGGGCATCCCGGAGCTGGGACTGATCATCGCCCAGGGAATGATGACGGTGCCCGTGCCCCGCCGCCCCCGGGTGGCCATCCTCTCCACGGGCGACGAGCTGTGCCGGGCCGACGAGGCTCCCGAGGGCCGGATCGTCGACACCAATGCTCCCTCGCTGGCGCTGGCGGTGATGCGGGCCGGGGGCCTGCCGACGCTGCTGGGCATCGCCCGGGACACCCAGGAGGAGGTGTCCGCACGGCTGGCGGACGCCCAGAGCTTCGACGTGGTGATCAGCAGCGCGGGCGTCTCCGTGGGCGAGAAGGACTTCGTGAAGGCCGCCCTCCAGGAGCAGGGGGTGGAGCTGAACTTCTGGCGCGTGGCCATCAAGCCCGGCAAGCCGCTGGTCGTGGGCCGGCGCGGCGGCACCCTCTACTTCGGACTGCCCGGTAACCCGACCTCCTCGCTGGTCACCTTCGAGCTGTTCGTCCGCCCGGTGCTCCGGCGCCTGCAGGGGCACGTGGACGTGGAGCCGCCGCGGGTGCCCGGCCGGCTCGATGGCGAGCTGCGCAAGGCTCCTGGGCTGGCACACTACATCCGTGTAGCGGCGTCATGGCGGGACGGCGAGCTGTGGGCCCGGCCGCTCGCCACCCAGACGTCCGGAGCCTTGCGCTCGGCCGCTTCGGCGACCCACCTGCTACACTTCCCGCAGGAGTCCAACAGCCTGGCTCATGGAGTGAATGTGGCCCTCTTGCCTGTTTCGTGGACGGCCTGAGGAACGTCAGGGTTTCTGCAACATCGATCCCCTGAGACCAGGCAGGGCTAGCTTGACTTGAGACCCCTTTGACCTCGAAAAGGGGTTTCCCTCATGGGAGAACAGTTCACCATGTCCGACACGCGTCCACCTCAAGTCCTCCCCTCGCGAAAGCCGCTCCAGAACCTGGAGCGGTACTCCGAGGCGGACATCCCGACAGAGCGGGGGGAGATGAAGACGGTGGTCTTCCGCGACCGGCGTAACGGGCGGGAGCACGTCGCGCTGGTCGTCGGGCAGGTGGCCGGCAAGGAAGGCGTCCCCGTCCGGGTTCACTCCGAGTGCCTGACCTCCGAAGTTTTCGGCAGCCTCAAGTGCGACTGCCGCCAGCAGCTGGACCGGGCCCTGGACTTCGTCACCCAGGCGGGGGTGGGGGTCGTCCTGTACCTGCGTCAGGAGGGCCGGGGGATCGGCCTGGGCAACAAGATCAAGGCCTACGCGCTCCAGGCCAAGGGGTACGACACCTACGAGGCCAATCGGCAATTGGGTTTCGCGGACGATCTTCGCAGCTATGATATTGCAGCGGAGATGCTCCGGTCCCTGGATGTGCGGTCCGTGGACCTGATCACGAACAATCCGTTGAAGATCGCGGGGCTGGTGGAGGAAGGCATTCCTGTACGGCGTCGAATCCCTTCCCGGACCGAGCACAATCCGCATAACGTCGGATACCTGAAGACCAAGCGCGAGCGCACGGGGCACCTGATTGAGCTCTTCGCCGAGGAAGAAGACAGCGAAGCAAAAGCCGGCTGAGGACAAGCCGCTGCGGAAGTTCCGTGCGCGCGAGTCTGCGCACCGGCTTCAGGCTGCGTTGAAGGGGTCCAAGAGCACAGCGGCCAAGACGCACTTCCACGTCCGGTTCTGGGGCGTGCGAGGTTCCATTCCAGCTCCAGGCCCGCAGACGCGGAAGTACGGCGGCAACACGCCGTGCGTGGAGATGCAGGTCGGCGACTCACTGCTGATCTTCGATCTGGGCACGGGCGTGCGGCCGCTGGGCGATAGCCTGCTCGCGAAGGGCACGCCGGTAGAGGCGTCCGTGTTCCTGTCGCACTACCACTACGATCACCTGCAGGGCCTGCCGTTCTTCACGCCCATCTTCGTGCCGCAGAACACCTTCACGTTCTACGGTGCCGCGCGCAATGGGCAGTCGGTGAAGGAGATCCTGTCGGGGCAGATGACGCAGCCGTACTTCCCGGTGACGGCCGAGGGCGTGTTCAAGGCGAAGCTGAGCTATCACGACATCCAGTCGGGCGAGGCGCTGAAGGTGGGCCCGGCGAACATCACCACGGTGGAGCTGTACCACCCGGGCGGCAACCTGGGCTACCGCGTGGAGTGCGAGGGCCGCACGGTGGTGTACGCCACGGACATCGAGCACGGCCGGGACGAGGAGCGCTTCTTCGAGTTCGCCAAGGGCACGGACCTGCTCATCTACGACTCGATGTACACCGAGGACGAGTACTGTGGGCGCCACGGGTCGCCGCGCACGGGCTGGGGCCACTCCACGTGGCAGGCCGCGATCCGCGCCGCGGACGCGTGCCAGGCGAAGACGCTGGTGCTCTTCCACCATGATCCCACGCGCGATGACGCGGCGATGGACAAGCTGCTGCGCCAGGTGCGCAAGCACCGCCCCGAGGCCATCGCGGCCCGGGAGGACATGACGCTGAAGCTCTAGTCAGCGCTCGATGGAAGCGAGCGCCCGCTTCACGCCCTCGCGCAGCCCCTTGAACGGCAGGCGCTGCAGCGCGGCGGAAGGCTCCAGCCACTCGTGGGCGTCGTGCTCGGGCCCGAGCTTCACCTCCTGGCCCTCCGGGAGCCACGCGGCGAAGGCCGTCTCCTCCACCAGCTTCGGAGGCAGCAGCTCGCCCAGCGCGAACGCATGGCGGTAGTTCAGCGGACGCACCGGCAGGCTCAGGCCCGCCTCCTCCGCCAGCTCGCGGGCAGCGGCCTGCTCGGGGGTTTCGCCCGGCTCCACGCGGCCGGTGATCGTCTGCCAGAAGCCTCCGCGCTCGGCGGTGCGGCGCACCACGAGCACGCGCGCCTGAGGCCCCTGCCCTCGCACCACGGCGATGCTCACCGTGCGCATGGAGACTTCTCCGGTGCGGCGCTCGCTCTCGAAGACGGTGGTGAAGTGGCGGGCCAGCGTCTCCTCCACGTCCGGCACGGAGACGATGTGGCCCAGCTCCTTCTGCATGGAGGTGACGCCCGCCTCGCGGATGCCGCACGGGACGATGAGCTGGAAGTGCGGCAGGTGCGTGTTCACGTTCAGCGCGAACCCGTGCGTCGTGAGCCAGCGGGAGATGTGGATGCCAATGGCGGCGATCTTCCGGGCGTCCGGAGCGCCCTCCCTGCCGATCCACACGCCGGGCCACTTGGGGATGGTGCCCGTGGTGAGCCCGTACTCGGCCAGCGTCTGGATGATGCAGGACTCCACGTCGCGCACGTAGCGGCGCACGTCCTGGCGGTGCTGGGGCAGCAGGAAGATGGGGTAGCCCACCACTTGCCCGGGACCGTGGTAGGTGACGTCGCCGCCGCGGTTGGTCTCGAAGATCTCCACGCCCTCGGTGGCCAGCCGCTCGTCGGAGGCGACGATGTTCTCCCGCTTCGCGCCGCGCCCGAGCGTCAGGACAGGCGGGTGCTCCAGCAACAGCAGCGCGTCGCCGACAAGCTCCTGCTTCCGCGCATCCGTGAAGCGCTGCATGAGCGCGAGGCCGTCTTCGTACTCCACGCGGCCGAGCCTGTAGACCGTGAGCGTGCTCACTTCGTCCCCTTCCGCCGTCCGCGCCCGGCCGACCTGGCCTTGGGCTTCGGTGCTGACTTCTTCTTCTTCTGGGCTGCCGTCCCCTTCCCTGCCGTCACGAGGCTCCACGAGCCCTCGGGCACCCGCGCCAGCAGGGCGAGCAGCTCATGCCCGGCGCGAGGCGAGACCGCGGCCTCCGAGGCGATCGCGGCCAGGAGGTCGTCCGACAGGGCCAGCAGCGGAGCCCTCGGCCCCAGCAACTGCCGGGCGATCTCCATGAACTCCTCCCGGGTGGGAACCTGGAGCGGGATCGCCAGCTGGATCTGCTCGAGCAACGACACCGAAACCGAGTTGAGCACGCCCTCGCTCAATGCGCGGGTGCTGAGCACTGGGAGGCTTCCCTCCGCTCCTTGAAGCAGGAGCTTCGGCGCACCGAGGGAGCCTCTCGCGCTCATCAGCACCGTCCGCTCCGGATGCCGCGCCAGAAAGGAGCTGAGCCGCTCCTGCGCCTCGGGCGAGAGCCGATCCACATTCTCCACGAGCACCACCGGGCCTCCGGCGCCCTGCTCCAGCGTCTCGAGCGTCATGAGCGTCCCGCGTTCCTGGCGCTCCAGTTGCCGGAACCAGGCGGACTTGCCCGTCCCCACGGGTCCGACCACCAACACCCGCCGCGCGCCCACCTGAAGCGCCCGCTCTAACAGCTCACGGGCCTCCTGTTGGCCCACGAGCCCGGCCACCTCCGCTTGCGTCTCCTTCCGGCGCGAAGGCCGAGCACGCCCGGGTGCCGCCTCCTCCAGGCCGAGCAACCCGCTGGACTCGCCCACGCACGTGGCGCAGATGAAGGAGCCCGTGGGCCCCGCGACCAGCTCGCCTACCTCCGCCCGAGGGCGGCAGCAGAACGAGCACCACGCATCGATCGCGGGATCCGCCCGGGTGGGGCCTCGCTCGATCAGGGCTCGCTCCTCGGAGCGGGCCTCATTCCTCGCCGGAGGTTCTTCATGGGCCGAGGGCGAGACCTGCTCCTCGTAAGCGCGGAAATCACCAGGGGACAGCCTGTACCCTTGTGGGGCTTCCTCGGAGGCGGCCGTGGGGGAGATGACCTCTGCGACCAGCGCCGTCATGTCCTGCGCGACGAGGGCCTTCACTTCCAGCCCCACGTCCGCCGGGCGGGCCCGGAGGTGAACGTGGCCTTCGTGGGTGGCATTGGCCTGGGGCTCGGGCTCCTCGACGGGACGCATCTCAAGCCCGCCGGAGGTGCCCTCTTCCTCCTCGACCGACCACTCGCGCGGCGCCCGCTCCTCTTGGTCCTGGAGGTGCTTGCGGGCCCACTCGAACGCCCGGCGGCTCGCTTCCTGGATATCCACGGGCTGGAGACCGCCTCCTGGCGGCGCCTCCACCTGCCAGCGCGCCCCCTCCTCCTGGGAAGGGCCGCCCTCCTCCGAGCCGGAGGCCTGGCGCAGGGCCTCCTCGATGAGCCGCTGGCGCTCGGTCAGCTCGTCCGGGGCCGGCCTCAACTCCAGCACGACCGCCCCTTCCGAGGCCTCGGACTCTTCCCCCGGCAAGGTCTGCTGGAGCGAGGGCACCGCGAGCCCCTCAACCCTGCGCAGCTCCGCGGCCACGTCCTCCCGGGACGGGTCCAGGGATTGAGCATGGCGCAGGAGCTGGATGGCCCGGGCGGGGTTGCCCGCACGCCGGTAGAGCGCAGACGCCCGGCGCAGCTCGGCGATGGCGCCCGGCTTGTCTCCCCTCAGCTCCGCGGCCTGGGCGGCACGGATGTGTTCTCGAGGATTGGACATGGGAGCAGCGTAACCTCCTCCCGGCCCGACCGCTCAACCGGAAACGCCGCGCCTAGGCCATGGCCAGGAACAGCATGTCCGGCTGCTCGAGGTACTTGATGACCTCGTACACGAACTCGGCCGCCACGGAGCCGTCGATGACGCGGTGATCGCACGACAGCGAGAGGTTCATCATCTCGCGCACGACGATCTGGTCGTTCTTGTCCACCACGGGGCGCTTGCGCAGCTTGTGCACGCCGAGGATGCCCACCTCGGGGTGGTTGATGATCGGCGTGGCGAACAGGCCACCGCTCTGCCCGAGCGACGTGATGGTGAAGGTGCCGCCCGTCAGCTCCTCCATCTTCAGCTTGCGCTCGCGGGCCGCCGTCCCCAGCCGGGAGATCTCCTGCGCCAGCTCGCGCAGCGTGAGCCGGTCCGCGTTGCGCACCACCGCCACGGTGAGCCCGTCCGGCGTCTGCGCCGCGATGCCGATGTTGTACTCGCCCCGGACGACCAGCTCCTGCGTGGTCTCGTCGAAGTTGGCGTTGAGGTGCGGGTACTTCTTCAGCGCGGCGATCACCGCCTTCACGATGAACGGGAGGAAGGTGAGCTTGATGTCCTCGCCCGCGCTCTTCAGCTGCGAGTTGAGGCGCTTGCGCAGCGCCACGAGATCGCTCCCATCCACCTCCTCCACGAAGGCGAAGTGCGGCATCGTGAACTTCGACCGCACCATCTTCTCCGCGATCTTCTTGCGGAGGCCGCGCAGCGGGACGCGCTCGTCCCCACGGCCCGAGGCCACCGGAGCCGCCGAGGGACGCACCTGCACAGCGGGAGCCTGGGAGACCACGTTGGACGTCGTCCGGCCTTCCAGGGCCGCCACGACATCCGCCTTCGTCACACGGCCCTGCGAACCGGAGCCCGCGATCTCCGCGAGGTTCAGCCCGTGCTCGCGCGCCATGCGCCGGGTGAGCGGCGTGGCCAGCACCTTGGACGACGCACCCGCCCCATTCGAAGCCGCCGCCGGAGCCGCCGCAGCCGCTGCCACAGGCTGAGCCGCCGGAGGGCCCTCGGCCTGAGCGGGGGCGGCGCCCTCCACGTCGAGCGTGATGAGGAGCTGGTGAACCTTGGCCATCTCGCCCTCCTTGCCGTGCGTCTTCACGACGCGGCCGGCCTTCGGGCTGGGCACGGTGACGGTGGCCTTGTCGGTCATCACCTCGGCGATCGTCTGGTCCTCCTTGACCGAGTCGCCTTCCTTCACGTGCCACTTGACGAGCTCGCCCTCCATCACGCCTTCGCCGAGATCGGGGAGCTTGAATTCAAAGAGAGCCATGGGGGTCGTGGGTCCGTCTTTCGTGAGGCGGGGTGAAGAGGGCTAGCCGATGCGCTCCAGGCGCTCGCGCTCCATCAGGCCCTTCATGAAGAACTCGGCGGCGCGGTAGCTGGACCGGACCAGCGGGCCGCTGGCCACGTAGAGGAAGCCGTAGGACTCGGCCAGCTTCTTGTACTCCTCGAACTGCGCCGGCGTGACGAAGCGCTCCACGCGCAGGTGGTACTGCGAGGGCTGCAGGTACTGGCCCAGCGTCAGCACGTCCACGCCCGCCTCGCGCAGATCCTTGAAGGTCTGCTCCAGCTCGGCGTCCGTCTCGCCCAGGCCCACCATCACCGAGCTCTTGGTGTAGAGGCCCTCGGGGCGCTTCTTCAGGTACTCGAGCACGCGCAGCGACTGGCGGTACCCGGCGCGCCGGTCGCGCACCGTGGGCGTGAGGCGCTCCACCGTCTCCACGTTGTGGGCCACCACGTGCGGGCGGGCCTCGGCCACCGTGGTCAGGTCCTTCTCCACGCCCTTGAAGTCGGGGATGAGCACCTCGACGATCGTCTTCGGTGACTCGCGGCGCAGCTCGCGGATGGCCGAGGCGAAGTGGCTGGCGCCGCCGTCCGGCCGGTCATCGCGGTTCACGGACGTCACGACGATGTACTCGAGCGCCATCTCCTTGACGGCCTGGGCCAGGTGGATGGGCTCCATCGGGTCCAGCGGCGGAGGCGCGCCCACCTTCACGTGGCAGAAGCGGCAGGCGCGGGTGCACACCTCGCCCATCAGCATCACCGTGGCGGTGCCACCGCCCCAGCACTCGGCGATGTTCGGGCAGCGGGCCTCTTCGCAGACGGTGGAGAGCTTGGTGCGGCGAACGATGGCCTTCACCCGTTCGTAGCCCTCTCCGTGGGGCAAGCGCACCTTCAACCACTCGGGTTTACGAGTGCTCTCGGGGACCTGGGGAAGAGGAAACCGATCGGGAGTCGCCATGGGTCGCGGGCCTTCTAGGGTGGGGTCAAAAGCAGGGTCAAGCGTGAAGCCACTAACGCGGGGCGTCACCTGTGACAACGGCTTCTGGATCGTCCTGTTTTGCTTAACGGCCGGGCTCACCGGCGGCACTGCTGCACCCTGAGGCCATGTCCAGCTTGTCCCGCATGGGGCGCATCCACCTGGGCACCAGCGGCTATGTGTACAAGCACTGGAAGGGGATCTTCTACCCACCCAAGCTGCCTGCCAAGCAGTGGCTCCCCTACTACGCCCGCGTGTTCTCCACCGTGGAGCTGAACAACACCTTCTACTGCCTGCCCACCCCGGAGGCCGTGGACGCGTGGCGCGAGCAAACGCCTGAGGGCTTCCTCTTCGCGTGCAAGGGCAGCCGCTTCCTGACGCACATGAAGCGGCTGACGGATGTGGGGCTGGGGCTGGAGCGCTTCTTCGAGCCCATCTCACGCCTGGGCTCCAAGCTGGGGCCGGTGCTCTGGCAGCTGCCGCCGCAGATGAAGCACCCGGACCCGGAACGGCTGGACCGGTTCCTCTGCCACCTGCCCCACGACGTGCACCACGCCTTCGAGTTCCGCGACGCGGCCTGGTACCACCCGGAGGTGCTGGAGGTGCTGGACGCGTGGGGCGCGGCCGTCTGTGAGCACGATCTGTGCCCGGTGCCTCCACCGTTCGTCACGGGAGGCTGGCGCTACCTGCGCTTCCACGGCACGTCGTCCAAGTACTCGGGGCTCTACGGCCGCAAGGCGCTGCACACCGTGGCGCAGGATCTCGCCGGCTGGCGGCGCGAGGGCTTCACCGCCTGGGTCTACTTCAACAACGACTTACAGGGGCACGCGCTGCTGGATGCGTTCGAGCTCGCCGATCTGCTCGGCGAGCCCATCCACCTGCCAGCAGCGCAGCCGGGATCCGATCAGATGTGGATCGGGTGACCCAGCGCCGCCTCGGCGCCTTCCTTGACGATCTCGGAGAGCGTCGGGTGCGCGTGCATCGTGTGCGCGAGCTCCTCGGTGGTGATCTCCAGGCGCAGCGCCACGCAGGCCTCCGCGAGCAGCTCCGTGGCGTGCGGGCCCACCAGGTGGATGCCCAGCACCTCGTCGTACTTCTTGTCGGAGACCACCTTGATCATGCCGGCCGCCTCGTTGGAGATGGAGGCCTTGGTGATGGCGCTGAACGGGAAGATGCCCGTCTTCACGTCGTAGCCGCGCTCCTTGGCCTTCTTCTCCGTGAGGCCCACCGAGGCCACCTCGGGGTAGCAGTACGTGGCCGACGGCACCAAGTCATAGTTGATGGGCTGCGGATTCTTCCCAGCGATGTGCTCCACCGCGAGGACGCACTCGGCGCTGGCCACGTGCGCCAGCATGGCCGTGGGGACCACGTCGCCAATGGCGTACACGTTGGCCTCCGTGGTCCGCATCATTTGGTCCACCTTGATGAAGCCCCGGTCCGCCTGGATGTTCGTCTGCTTCAGGCCGATGTCCTCGGTCACCGGCGAGCGGCCCACCGCGGACAGCAGCAGCTCGGCCTCGATCGTCTTGGTCTCGCTGCCCACCGTCATCGTCACCTTCACGCCCGTGGCGGTGTGCTCCACCTTCTCCACCTTGGCGCCGGTGTGCAGATCGATCTTCCGCTTCTTGAAGTGCTTCTCCAGCTCCTTCGAGGCGTCGATGTCCTCGATGGGCAGCAGGTTCGGCATGTACTCCACGATGGCGACCTGGCTGCCCACGTGGTTGAACACGGAGGCGAACTCGCAGCCCACCGCGCCCGCGCCGATGACGATCAGGCTCTTGGGGATGCGGTCAATGAGCAGGATGGAGTCACTGTTCAGCACCCGCTTGTGGTCCACCTGCACGTTGGGCAGGGACTTGGGCACCGAGCCGGTGGCGATGATGATGTTCTTGGTGTCCAGCGTCTGCTTGGCGCCGTCCTCGCCCGTCACCTCCACCTTGCCCTTGCCGGCAATGCGGCCGTGGCCCTTGAACACGGAGATCTTGTTCTTCTTCATCAGGAAGTCGATGCCGTTGGCACCCTTCGTGACGACGTCCTGCTTGTGCTTCTGGGCGTTGGCCCAGTTGATGGTGGGGCTGGCCACATCGATGCCGAACTTGGAGGCCTCGTGGATGTGGTGGAACAGCTCCGCCGTCCAGAGCAGGGACTTGGTGGGGATGCAGCCGCGGTGGAGGCAGGTGCCGCCCAGCCGCTTGTCCTTCTCGATGATGGCCGTCTTCAGGCCCAGCTGGGCAGCCCGGATGGCCCCCACGTAACCGCCCGGTCCAGAACCGATGATCACCACATCGAACGTCTCAGCCACGAACGCCTCCGTTCAGGTAGAACCCCGCGGGGGCTGATAACCCCCGCTCACGGTGGGAATCAAGGAGTTTGCATTTGCGCCGCTTTCCTCTCCGAACCCTTCTGCTCATGCTGCTGGCGCTCGCGGCCTTCGTGCGCCTGTGGATCATCTCCCACAAGCCCCGGGAATCGGAGCCCAGGAAGGCCCCTGCCGCCTCGGCGCCAGGCATGCAGGTGGATGTGGCCTCCCCCTCCGAGGGCTCGAAAACGCCCTCCCCTGGCGCGACGCAGGGGTGCAAGGCGCTCGAGCGGGCGCTGGACGGCGTCGTGCGCAACCCGGCGGACAGCGGCGCGCTCGCCGGGGCCCGGCGCTCGCTGGACACCTGCGCCCAGCCTCCGGCCCGGGCCTGCGAGCTGGGCTCGGCGCTGGATGCCCGGGCTCCGCTGACGCCCCAGCCTACTCCGGGGCGAGAGCTGCTCCAGGCCTTGTGCCAGAAGTGCCCAGCCGAGGCCAACACCTGTGCCGCCCTCGTCGTCCGGTCGCTGCAGGGGGGACAGCCCGGCCGCAAGCTGGAGCCTTCGGAGGTGCGCTGGAATCTGGAGAACGCGGGCCCTGGCATCGAGGCCGCGTGCACGGCTCTGGCCGTCACCGCGCTCGTGCCTGCGGCGACGACGGGTGGCAAGGTGGCGCCGGAGCATCCGCCCCTCGTCACCGAGCTTGCGCCCGTTTGCGCCAAGGCTGGGTACCTGCCTGCATGGCTGGTGAATGCCGTGGTGCTTCAGCGAGGGACGACCGCAGGCAACCTCCGCTCCCTGGCGACGCCTGCGGCCGTGGTCGCGCCTCAGGATGGCGGGACGCCTCGGGATGCGGGGAGCACTCCTCTTGAGAGGTTTCCGCTCGTGGCGCCCAAGGAAGTCACGGGCGCGGAGGCTGGGCGCCACGCGTTCGATGGGAAGGAGCGGAGCGGAGTGGACCTGGGCAACGGTGTCACCCCGCGCTGGGAGGCGGATGGAGCGTTGCGCGCGCAGTTCGACCCGCCGCTGAAGGAGTTGAACCTGGTGCGCATCCTGGCGAAGGGCCCAGGGTCGCTGCGAGCCATCGTCCGGACGCCGCCGGGGCTGGGGCTGAAAGACCCGGAGCGGGGCACGTTCTTCGTGAACCCTACGGTGTGCCACTTCAAGGGCACGGGCCAGTGGGAGACCTGCACGGTGCCGGAGCCTCTGCTGAATGTGGAGGCGCTCAGCGTCTTCCCCGAGGTGCCGAGGATCTCCTTCTACGAGTTGGAGGCCCGAGGCACGCCATAACGGGGTGAGAGGCACCCCAGCCATGAACGGGCGCCCGTTGCTTTCCGCAAGGGGCTCGCGTCTGCTGCGTCCGCACGGGCCTGGGGACATCCCAGGCTCCTGTCCTCATCGCCGGAGCCTCCATGCGAAACCCGCAGCCCGACGCGTCCATGAAGCCCCGACTGGCCTCATTGCGAGACAGTCTGGCCACCGGTCTCATCGAGCGCGCGACACCCATCAGGCTTGCTTTGCTTGCAGCGCTGGCTGGGGAGCACCTCCTGCTGGTGGGCCCTCCGGGAACGGCCAAGAGCGAGCTGGCACGAAGGTTGAAACTCGCGTTCCAGGATGCGCCGCTCTTCGAGCGGCTGCTGACGCGCTTCACGGTGCCTGAGGAGCTGTTCGGGCCCTTGTCGATCAAAGCGCTCGAGGAAGACCGCTACCACCGGCAGACCGGGGGGTACCTTCCGTCCGCGGCCTTCGCCTTCCTGGACGAGATCTTCAAAGCCAACAGCGCCATCCTCAACTCGCTGCTGACCCTGCTCAATGAGCGCGAGTTCGACAATGGCACGGAGCGCGTCCGCACGCCCCTCATCTGCGTCGTCGGAGCGAGCAACGAGCTGCCGGACGGCGAGGAGCTGCACGCCCTCTATGACCGCTTCCTGCTGCGCTGCCGGGTTCCGCCCGTCTCCGCCGAGGGGTTCGACGCCTTGCTGGACCTTCGCGGCACCCAGCCCATCCAGCCGAAGCAGGAGCTGCTCCTCACACGGGCCGAACTCGAGGAGTTCCGCGCGGCAGCCTCCACGGTCGTTGTCCCTCCAGAAGTGAAGGCGCTCCTCAAGGCCCTGCGCGCATTCCTCGAAGGGCAGCAGATCGCGGTGTCCGACCGGCGGTGGCGAAAGATCGTCTACCTGCTCCAGGTCTCCGCGCTGAGCCACGGCCGAACAGAGGTGTCTGTCTGGGACGCGTGGCTACTCCAGCACTGCACCTGGGAGCTGCCTGAACAGCGTGAGGCGATCTTCGACTGGTACCAAGCGCGCCTGGGAACGGCGTCCGCAGCGGAGCCTGAACGCTTCACCAAGCTGGTGGGCGCCCTCGAGAAGCAGCTGGAACTCGAGAAACAGTCCCGCTCGCAAGCCAGAGACGAGCAGGGCCAGCTGCTCTTCTCTGACGAGAAAGGCAAGCCGGTCTTGCAGCAGAAGGGCCACCGGCGCAAGACCAACTCGGACAAGCAAGCCCTCTTCCTGGCTCCCGCGGACAGACACACGGACCGGACCATGGGCGGTAAGGGCATGACGCGGGAGGAAATCACGTCCTCCATCCGAGACCAGTACGGCTACTACAGCAGCAGTTCCCAAAGGGCCGAGAGCTACCTCGCCGACGAGAACAACTTCTACTTCGAGCCCTACAGCCTCCTTCCCATGATGGAGCCCACCCGCTACTCCCCAGTCCACATCGATGGCCGCGTCCGGCAGGTGGATGAACTCTCCGAAGAGCTCACGCAGTACCGCCGCGGGGTGGAGGCTCAAATCAAATCGGTGACGGCGATCGTGGAGGACCACCTGTGGATTGCTCCCGGGTTCTCCAAGCCCGCGCGTGCCAACCTGGAGCAGCGGCAAGAGCACGCGAACCGGCTTGTCGAGCGGCTGAAGAACCTGCGCTCAGGGTTCCTCGCACTCCCTCGGAGTTCCGCTTGAGCCCCCAGGAGGGCTTCGACGCGGGAGCGCTGGAACAACGGTACTCGCTGCTCGACCGGCTGCCCGAAGCCCTCTTCCACGCCGCCGCCACCCATCTCCACGGCACATTGGAGCAGCGTGTTCAGGGACTTCTCCAATGGCACGATGCCCTCATGGCCGGTGGGCTCCCTCCCCTGGAGGGACTCAAGTGGCCCGACCGGCCCACCGCGGAGCTCCTCCACCAAGAGCTCACGTCGCTCCGGCTGCCCCACTTCTGCCGGGGCGAGAAGGCCCTGGTCGAAGCCTTGCTGCTCGACGTGCTCGAGGCGGCATCCACGGGTGCCCTCCGGCGCGCCGAGTGGGAGGCACTTCAGTTCGCACAGTTGCAGGAGCAGGAGCGCGCCCGCCGCAAGAAGGCGTCCCCCCAGGCTCCCGCCGCGCAACCCCCTCCTCGCGGAACGCGGCAGGGCGGTGCGCAACATGGCGCCACTGCTTCCTCCTCCTCCTCTGGCGCCTCCGGACAAGGCTCCGGTCCAGCGGGGCCGCCAGCGGCCGCGGCGGAACCCAAGCCGGTTGAGGAGGTGTTGGACAAGAAGACCCTCGCGGACCTCAAGGCCGAGGCCGCACGGCTCGCCGACCAACAGCTCCAGGAAGCCATCCGCCAGAGGCTCCGCACAGCATGGGAGGAACGCGTCCGGCTCTGGGCCGAAATGGAAGATGTGTTTGGGGAGCTCGCCATGCTCCTGGGCCGTGGCTGGGATCTGGCGCGAGGGCTGCTTCGCTCTCAAGGATGGATGGAGGTGGTCCGGCTGCGAAGACTGCTGGAGCAGCTCCCCCAATTGAAGGAGCTCATCCAGGTGCTCGGCCGCATGCGGACCTCCCTGGATCCCAAGGTGCCTCCCGTCATGGAGACGATCATCGGCCCGGTCCAGAGAGTGATCGAGGAGCGCCGGGAGGTGCGCAGTCCGCTGGCCCGCTCCGAGACTCGAGGCCTGGAGCGCTCGGGGGATGTGCAGCGCATGCTCCCAGTGGAGGCCGCCTTGCTCGGCCATCCTACGTTGAGGTTGCTCTGGCATGCCCGCCGCTCCGAGCGGACCCTGCTGACCTATCGGGTCGAAGGGACGGACCTGGAGCGCGTCCAGATGGAGACCGAGGCCGGAGAGGCGCACCAGCGCCCTCGGCCCGCCGAGACCCGAGGCCCCATTCTCGTCTGCCTCGATACCTCGGGCTCCATGAAGGGCACTCCCGAGCTCGTGGCCAAGGCGCTCGTCCTGGAGGCCACGCGCGTCGGCTTCAACGAGAAACGCCCCTGCTACCTATACGCATTTAGTGGCCCAGGGGATGTGGCAGAGCACGAGCTGTCCCTGACTGAGCAGGGGCTGGCGCGGCTGATGGCCTTCCTAACCCAGAGCTTCTCTGGAGGCACCGATGTCACGGCCCCCCTGTCCAGGGCAGTGGCCAGGCTCGACGCCGAGGGGTGGGGACGGGCGGATCTCCTGCTCGTCAGCGATGGGGAGTTCGAAGTCCCCGCAGAGACACGGGACTTGCTCACCCGTGCCTCCGCACGCAAGGGCCTGCGATCTCACGGCGTGCTCATTGGCTCGGGCCCAGGAGCGGCCATGGCCTCCATCTGCTCGCCGCTGCACCGCTTCACCGATTGGCAGGCATTCCTGGACGCCTCGATCAAGCTTCCCCCAGCCCACACTCCGCCCGCAGCCCCCACTTCGCGAAAGAAGCGCAGATGAGCTGGAAGCCCGAGGGACCTCGTGAGGCCCCTCGGGGATAGACGGTGAAGAAGGGGCCCGGGGCTCAGGGCGCGCGCTGCGTTCCCGAGGCGTAGCCTCCGAAGCGGGTCACCGGGCTCCACTCCGGAAGCACCAGAGGCAGCGCGGGCGACAGCGCGGCGTACTCCCCCGCCCCGTACACGGGCTTGCCGTCCACCACGGTGAGCACTGACTCGATGCCGCGGATGCGCTCCTCGGGCACCGAGAGGTAGTCCTCCGAGAGGATGGCGAAGTCCGCGAGCTGGCCCGGCGCCAGCCGTCCCTTCTCCTTCTCCTCACCCGAGAACCACGCACTGCCCACCGTGTAGAGCTCCAGCGCTTGCTGGCGGCTGAGCCGCTTCTCCGGCGGCGTGAGCACCAACCCGCCCTCGGTCCGGCCCGTGGTCATCCACGAGAGCGCCACCCAGGGGTTGTACGTGTCCACCCGTGTGGCGTCCGTTCCCGCTCCCACCGGCACTCCCAGCTCCAGCATCTTGCGCACCGGCGGGGCCTCCTCCGCGGCCTTCGCTCCGTAGCGGCGCACGAAGTATTCGCCTTGCATCGTCATTCGGCTCTGGATGGCCACCCCGCCTCCCAGCGCTTTCACCCGCGCCAGCGTCTCGGGCGTGAGCGTCTCTCCGTGGTCGATCGCCCACCGCAGCCCGTCAAATGGCGTCTCCCGGTTCACCGCCTCGAACACGTCCAGGAAGCGGCGGATGGACTCGTCATACGTGCCGTGGATGCGGAACGGCCAGCGGTTCTTCACCAGCAGCGAAATGATGGGCTTCAGCTCCGCCTCCATCCCGGGCTTCAGCTCCGGACGCTCCTCCAGGAAGTTCTCGAAGTCCGCCGCCGCCCACACCAGGTTCTCTCCGCCTCCGGCCATCAGGTAGCCATTGGGGCGCAGCAGCCCCTTGGCCGTCCCCGGCTTCGTCATCCCCACCCAGCGCTGGTAGTCCGCCAGTTCCTGCCCCCGCTTCTGCGCGAAGAGGTAATAGGAGATGCGCAGCGTCAGCTCGCCCTTGTCCGCCACCTCCTCGATGACGCTGTAGTCGTCCGGGAAGTTCTGCCCGCCTCCGCCTGCGTCGATGGCGCTGGTCAGGCCGAACCGGTTGTACTCGCGCAAGAAGTGGCGCGTGGAGTTGAGCTGCTCCTCGCGCGTCAGCTTCGGCGCTCGCGCCAGCGTGGAATAGAGGATGAGCGCGTCCGGCTTCGCCAGCAGCAGCCCCGTAGGGCGGCCGTCCGCGCCGCGCTGAATCTCTCCGCCCGGAGGGTTCGGCGTCTTCGCGTCCCACCCGAGCGCCGCCACGGCCGCCTGGTTCACGAAGGCCTGGTTGTAGAGGTTGAGGATGAAGGCCGGCGTGTCTCCCGTCGCCGCGTTGATTTCCTCCAGCGTGGGCATGCGCCGCTCCTCGAACTGGAACTCCGTCCAGCCGCCCACCACCCGCACCCACTGGCCCTTCGGCGTCCGCGCCGCCTGCTCGCGCAGCATCTCCAGCGCGCGCTTCAGGCTCCGCACCCCGTCCCAGCGCAGCTCCAGCGTGTAGTTGAGTCCACCGCGGATGACGTGGTTGTGGCTGTCGTTGAGCCCCGGAATCACCCGCCGCCCTCCCGCATCGACCCTCCGCGTGGAGGGCCCCGCCAGCGCCTTGATCTGGGCATCGTCTCCTACGGCGAGGATGCGCCCTTCCTTCACCGCCAGCGCGCTCACCTCCGGGTGGGCCGCGTCCAGCGTCGTCACCTTGCCGTTCGTGATGATGAGCTCCGCCGTCTCTCCCGCCGCAGGCCGGACCTCTCGTGCGGCGCACGCCATCACTCCGAGGCAGATGAGCCCTGACACCATCCCCCGCAGGGGCTTGTGGTTCTTCAACATGGAAAGTCCTCCGAAAAACACGGGCGGCGCGCGCCGGGAGTGCTCCCTTCGCGCGCCGCCCTTCAGGTGCTACCAGAATTACTTGGTGACCTCGCTGGTCTTGCCCTCGCTGGCGCCAAACATGCCCTTGGCGTAGCGGATGCCCGTGCCATACGCGCCGCCGTGCTCCATGGCGATTCCGGTGGTGGCCGCGTACGTCTCGCCGCGCGCCCAGTCGCGCTGGTACTCGAGCAGCACCTGCATCCAGGTCACCGGCTGCGCACCCGCCTGGATCATCCGCGCCACCGCCATGTCGTGCGCCTCCTTGCTCGTGCCACCCGAGGCGTCCGTCACGATGTAGACCTCATAGCCCTCGTCCAGCGCGCTCAGCACCGGCATCACCAGGCAGACCTCAGTCCACAGCGCCGCGATCACCAGCTTCTTGCGGTTGGTCTTCTTCACCGCGTCGTAGAAGGCCTTGTCCTCCCACGCGTTCATCGACGTGCGGTCGATGGGCTTCTGGTCCGGGAACACCGCCTGGACCTCCGGGAAGATGGGGCCACTGAAGCTCTTCTCCGCCACCGTGGTCAGGAGGGTGGGCACCTTGAAGGCCTTGGCCGCCTTGGCCAGGCCCACCGTGTTGTTCACCAAGGACTGGCGGTCGATGCTGGAGACCGCGAACGACATCTGCGGCTGGTGATCGATGAGGATCAGCGCGGAGTTCTGCGGCGTCAGCAGCTTGGCGCTGGGCTTGGGGCCGCCCTGCTTCGCTTGCGCGAGCGCGACCGTCGACATCAGCGTCAGAGCCAGGACCAAGGCACTACGTGGGGCATGAGACATGGTGGTTCCTCCCGCGGCGCGAAGCCGCTCTCGTTCGGGTCTTCATCCCGAGCCAGCGGGTCTCGCCGCTCGGGACACCAACCCTTAAAGCAAGGTCCTGGCCAGCTTCTCTCCCGGCTCAACCCCCTGTTTTTACGAGAACCCACCCCAAGAACACTCTCTTTTTGAGAAGACATTGGATTCAATTTGAGAACCAACCCACCGGCCCCATTCTCCGGGGCGTCCTGGGACACGCCGTGCATTACCCAAGCCGGGGCCTCTGACGTACATGGGGCTCCATGCTTCAGAACATGAGCATCGCGCGCAAGCTGCAGGCCGGTTTCGGCCTCATGGTGTTGATCCTGCTGGCCCTGGTCTCGGCTTCGTACCTGAGCTTCGCCCGCTTACAGCAGGCCAGAGTGCTGGACCTCCACTCCTTCGAGGTCCTGCTCGAGCTGCGTGGGATGATGAAGAGCCTGGTGGACCGGGAGACCGGTGAGCGTGGCTTCCTCCTGACCGGTGCGGAGGAGTTCCTCGAGCCGCTGCGCGAAGGGCGCAGCACATTCGACGAACATCTGGCCCAGGCTCGGCACCTGACGTCGGACAACCCGCGCCAGCAAGAGCGGCTCCAGCGGCTCCAGGCCCTCAACGAGGCCTGGTTGAACAACTACCTCGAGCCCATGCTCGCCTTGCGCAAGGACGTGAGCGAGGGCCGGGCTGAACTCTCCAAGCTGATCGAGCAGGTGCGCGCCGCCAAGGGCAAGCACTTCATGGATCAAATGAGGTCCATCGAAGCTGAGCTCGAAGCGGAGGAGTTCGAACTCCTCAAGCAGCGGCGCGCGCAGACCGATGCCTTGGCGGCTCAGATGTATGGAATGCTGCTCGGGGGCGGAGCCTTGGGCGTGCCGCTTGCCATGCTGCTCTCTCTGGTACTGGCCCGGAGTATCACCCAGCCCATCGCTCAGGCGGTGACGATCACCCACCAGTTGGCCGCGGGGGACTTGAGCGTCCCCATCACCCCGCAGGGCCGGGATGAGCCGGCGCAGATGATGATGAGCCTGAAGGAGATGGTCCGGAAATTCGCCGGTGTCCTCGGCGAGGCACGATCCGCGTCGATGGCGCTGGCCTCGGCGTCCGAGCAGGTCTCCTCGGCCGCCCAGACGCTCTCCCAGGGCACAAACACCCAGGCCTCGTCGGTGGAAGAGACCAGTCACAACGTCCAACAGATCAGCCTCTCCAGTGATCGCACCGCCAAGACCAGTCAACAGCTGGAGCAGCTGGCGCTCAGCGGAGCCCGAGATGCCGAGCAGAGTGGCCAAGCGGTCGAGAACACCATCCAGGCGATGACCTCCATCGTCGCGCAGATCTCCCTCGTCGAAGAGATTGCGTACCAAACCCACCTGCTGGCTCTGAATGCCGCCATCGAGGCGGCACGCGCGGGAGAGCACGGCCGGGGCTTCGCCGTGGTCGCTTCGGAGGTGCGCAAGCTGTCGGAGCGCAGCCAGAAGGCAACCCTGGAGATTGAAA
The DNA here is from genome assembly GCF_000737315.1 of Hyalangium minutum. Taxonomy (GTDB): domain Bacteria; phylum Myxococcota; class Myxococcia; order Myxococcales; family Myxococcaceae; genus Hyalangium; species Hyalangium minutum. Next base: position 382,595 of record NZ_JMCB01000004.1, on the reverse strand, counting down.
CGCTCGCCAGCTCCAGCCTGAAGATCGCCGATCGCTCCGGCAAGCACCTGGCCACGCTGGTCCCCTCCATTCAGAGGACCGCTGGGCTCATGAAGGAGGTCTCGACCGCCTGCGCGGAGCAGGCCACAGGCGCCACGCAGATCAGCCAGTCCATGCTCCAGATTGACCAGGTGACCCAGCGCAACGCCGCAGCGGCTGAAGAGCTGTCCAGCACAGCGGAGGAGCTGGCCTCCCAGGCCGACACCCTCAAGCAGACGATGGACTTCTTCCGTCTCGGCTCCGAGCCCCCCTCCCCCGAGCAAGCAGCTTCATGAGCGAGCCCGGAGCCTTGCAACGGAAGCCGGAGCCGGGCGCGGCACCCTGCCGGTAGTCGGGACATTGGGGCGGGACGGAAAAGAGAGACGCAGAGCACGACGCTACCCCCCTCGCTGGGGGGTCTGTTAGCGTGCCTACCCAGGAGGTCACGTCGCCTTGTTCCCATCTGCGTCCCTTGCCGTTGCGCTCGTTCTGTTCGCGGCCACAGTCGCGCGAGCCCAGGCCACCACACGCGAGCCGAGACAGCGCACCGTCATCGTTACCGGCACTCCAGCCGAGCCCCCGCACGAGGTTCACGTCTCCCACGAGACACCCACGGTGTTCCTGTTCGGCTCGGAGATCCGCAAGAAGTCCGTGCGGGTGGATGCCTCGCGGATCCGCGTGGTGGACACGGGCGAGCAGTCGCGTTCGCTCATCGTCCAAGCGGTCAGCCCTCTCGGGGATGGCGAGCGCCACGAGATTGAAGTCGAGTTCGCGAACGGGAAGGCACCCGCGCGGGCCGGCTTCGCGCTCGTGGCACCCGCGTCCGACGTGGACACGCTGATCAACGTCGTACGCCCAGAGCCAGCGGCCCCAACTTGCCCGGCAGAAGTGCGCGCAGACGTGCGCGGGCCGGAAGACTTGCTGTTGCTGGGCTACATGGGCCAGAGCGGCATTCCCACTGCCCGGATGAACAAAACCAAGGACGCCACGCAGGGCTTGGAGTCCCGGGAAGGTGTGGCCTATCGGGGAAAGGGCTGGCTGATGTTCCAAGTCTGGATCCGCAACATGCGAGGCCCGCACCCGTGGGTGCCAACAGCCGCAACGCTCACGAGCGAGACAGGCGAGAAGCTGCGAGGCCGCGTGGTGCTAGAGGAACCGGGGGAGCCAGCACAAGGCGAGGCTGTGCGGATGCTCGTGGTGACGGAGGAGCCGCCCGCGGGCGCGGGCCTCGTCTTCGTCCTGGAGCTGAGCAGGGCGGAGGGTCGCAGCCTCACGTTTCCTCCCGTGAAGGTTCCCGCGCCTGCGCAGGAGCCCAAGCGATGACCGGGCCCGTGGTGGGGTTGCCCCCCGGTGCCGTTTTCGACGGCTTCAAGGTGATCAAGCCGCTGGGGGATGGGGGCTTTGCGTTCGTGTACCTCGTGGAGAGGAACGGCAAGCTGTACGCGCTCAAGCTGGCGCGGCACCGCGAGACGAGCGGCGACGACAAGAGGACGCACGCGCGCACGCTGCGCGAGTTGGAGATCCTGCTGCTGCTCCGAGGCCATCCCAACATCGTCCAGCCGTGTGGATATGGGTACTTGCCGGACAAGGAGAGCGGAAACGTCTATCTCGTCTTGGACTACGTGGACGGCTGGACGTTGGCTGAGTGGATGGAGCGCAAACACCCCACCGTGAATGAAGTCCTGTCCGTGTTCGTGAAGATCGCCGCCGCGCTGGCGTACATGCACAGCCGGGGCGTGCTTCATCGCGACTTGAAGCCGGCCAACGTGCTGATCCGCAAGAGCGACGGAGAGCCGATCATCATCGACCTGGGAAGCGCCAGCCACACGCTCGCCGAGGACTTGACCGAGGAAGGGTTGCCTCCGGGAACGGATCGCTTTCGCGCGCCCGAGCAGTTCAAGTTTCTCCGCGAGCACAAGGAAGAACACCGGGCGCGGTACGCCTTCCAGGTGTCAGACGAAATCTTCGCTTATGGGGTGATGCTCTATGACTTGCTGACGGATCCGCGCCCTACCGAAGTACGCCCCAGGGAGTCCATCAACAGCGCCATCCGCACGCCACAAGCTGTCCACAAGCTGAATCCCCGTGTGCCCGTGGCCGTGAGCAACTGGGTGCAGAGCCTTTTGGCGCGGGCCCCAGGCAAGCGCCCCGTTGATACCGAAGCCCTGCGGCGTGAAGCGGCAGAACTGGCTGCGGACACGCTGCTGGACAAGGACGGTGCCTCGAAAGCCGCCAACAGCGGAGAGGCGCGGGTGACGTGGTTCTATCCCGACTAGCGCCCCACGGAAGGTGACGCGCGAGGGAGGCGGGCAGAATCGGCCCCCTCCCTTACCGCGAGAACTTGGGGGAGGCCCACCACGGACTGAACCTGCTTCTCGCCTGTCAACGCAGAGCGGACGGGAGGCCGCTGGACCAAGTGCTTCTCAAGGCCGTGGGGATGCCCAGCGACCCGGGCGGGGAACGGGTCTTCAAGGCGCGAGCGAAGCTGGAGGAGCAGGTACGCCTTGCCGCGTATCTCCAGCACCCGCAGAGTGTCCGCGTCCACGGGCTGCACAAGGCGGAGGGGGCTTGGTACGTCATTACGGATCATCCCTCCTGCAATTCGTTGAATGATGTTCTCGCGCTCGTCACGGAGTGCAAACGGTGGTTCTCTCCCCTCTTCGCGCTGCACGTGGGCGCCCAGGTGGCGGGCGCCCTTCACCCTGCGCACACGGCCCAGGACGAGCGCGGGCGCTCGTTGGGGATCGTCCACCGGGCGATTGATCTGGACCACGTCTTCGTGGATTGGTCGGGCCGCGTGCAGGTGTCCGACTTTGGCCTCGCGCTCTCCCGCTTGCCAGGGCGCGTGGCCTCCACGGTGCGTCGCCCGCAGGGAGACACCTACTTCTCTTCGCCGGAAATGCTGCTGACGGGCCGCGTGGATGCCCGCTCGGATCTCTTCGCGCTGGGCCTCGTCATGCTGGAACTGGCCACCGGGCGGAGCCTGCTTCACCCTCCCAACGAGATCTCACCCAAGGCGCTCGCGGCGCTCTCGCGCAAGCAGCGCGCGGGCCTGACGCGCGCCATCCAGCGTGCGAGGCTCGCGGGTGCGCTGCGCGTGCCCCTGTGCAGGCTCCTCCAGCGTTCGCCCGCGGCCCGCTACCCCACAGCGGGAGAGCTGGAAGCGGACTTGAGCCGATGTCTTGGGGGGACGTACGGCGCGAAAGAGGCGGGCGCCGAGTTGAAGGCCGTAGCGGACGAGGCGGGTGAGCACAGGGGCAACGAGGGACTGCTCCATCCTCGCCCCCGCGCGCGCAGCCAGGACCGCATCACGACGCACTCGCTCCTCAAGAACGAGAGCGAGAAGATCTGGTTGTAGACGCGTCGGAAATCTGCGTGCATGGGGGCAGGCTGGTACGTGTCCGATGGCGCCCGAGCAGGCTCCCACCGGTCCGTCGCTGGCTGAGGGCCGGGACAGTTCACTGCTGAAACGGACACTCCTTGAGAACCCTGCCACTTTCTGGATGGACTCGCGCACTCCCCGTGGGGGCGCTTCTGCTCTTGAGCCTGGGGGCTTGCGGAGAGGACGAAGACCCGGGGACCTGTGTGGAGAAGCGCTGCAGCCCCCAGCCGCCCGTGAACGAGGACGACCCCGGGGACACTCCCACGACGGCGACCGAGCTGGTGCCGGGCGGGGGGGGAGCCGCCGTGCTCCATCATGCGGAGGATCTGGACGTCTTCTCCTTCTCGGTCGTGGCGGGACGCATCTACCGCTTCACCTGCTCTGCCGAGCGCATCGGGTACGAATCCACCTGTGCCGTGCAATTCCTGACGGCCAGCGGAGACCTGCTCCCCGCCGCAGGCATGTACTGGATGCTGGGGTACGAGGCCCCCGCGAACAGCACCCTCTATGCGCAGGTGCGCCCCTCCGTCTTTGCGACGCAGTTCCCTGTTCCCTACAGCTATGGGCTGGAGGACGTCGGCCCGGACGATCACGGAGACACCGCCGAGACCGCCACGCTCATCACCGCATCCGGTCTGACGCATGAGGCGCGGATGGAGCTCTTGAATGACTCGGATTTCTTCGCCTTTGAAGCGGAGGCAGGCCACGTCTACCAATTCCCATGCGAGGGGACGGTGCTGGTCTGCCGTGTCCGGCTGCGGGACGCGTCGGGCACCCTCCTCCACGAGCAACTGGCTCCCTTCGCCTACGAAGTCACGCAGGCGGGCCGTTACACCCTGGAGGTGACGAGCAACCGTCAGCCGCTCCTCACGGGCATCGGCACTTACCGCTACTCGCTCCAGGATCTCGGGCCGGACGACCACGGTGACACCGCAGCGAGCGCCACGGAGCCCTCCCTGGGAACGGCCGCCAGTGGGCGACTCGAGACGCTGCAGGACGTGGATGTGTTCCGCATCACCGTTCCCGCAGGGCAGGTGGTCCGCTTCCGCTGCACCCTCCAGGAAGAGCCCTTGGGCTGCACGCTTCTCCTGAAGGACAGCGCGGGCACGACCCTCGTGGATCGCCAGGGCGTGGTGGCGTACGAGGCGGGCAGCACCTCGGTCCCGGTGTTCGTGGAGGTGCGCAACCGAGTCGCCCTCCGGACCTCCACGTACACCTACCAGGTGGAGAACCTGGGCCCGGACGACCATGCGGACAGCGCCGAAGGGGCGTCGGACTTGGGCGGCGCCACCCTAGAACTCGACGGGCAGCTCGAGACGAACCTGGACTCGGACTTCTTCCGCATCGAGGCCACTGCGGGCCGCTTCTACCGCGTCATCTGCACCTCCGCCGAGGTGGACTGTGTGGTCCGGGCCCACGGCTCCACGGGCCCGATCGCCGAGTCCCCCCGGACTTCGCTCGAGATCAAGGCTCCCGGGCCGTTCTTCGTGGAGGTTTCTGGCAGAGACTCTCGCGACCAGGGGAGCTACCACCTGCGATTGGAGGATCTGGGGCTCGATGACCACGGCGACACGTCGGACACCGCGACCCGCCTCACCCTGGACACTCCCATCTCAGGCAACCTGGACGCCACGACGGACATCGACGTCTTCGTCGTCACGCTCGAAGCGGGGCGAAGCTACCAGCTCACGGCGCCCTCGGGGTCCGTGAATGGAACCGTGCGAGACCCGTTTGGCGCCCTTGTGCTGAACGATGTCACCCTCGATCCGACACCGCGCACCTTCACCCCCCAGTACGCGGGGGACCACTTCGTGGAGGTGCGGAAGCAACGCGGCACGGTGCGGACCGACTACCAGCTCCAACTGCGCTGACGAGGAGCCGTGGCTGATGTTCAAGCCGGTATCCCCCGGCCCGCAGTCAGCGCCCTTTCACGGGATTGTGGAGGCGCATATGTGGATGAGCCGTGGCTGCTGCGGGTGGCTACTGTGGACGCTGTCGCTGCTGCCACGTGCGGGCGTTAGCCGGCATAGCGGGCTGCTGGTGGCTTTTGCCCTGCTGACGAACGGCTGCGCGTCGTTGACGTCGCCTCCCGGTCGGGAAAGCAACCTGAGCTACACGCCGCGCGGTGCCTCCGGGCCCAGTTTAGCCGATCGGCCGGGCGAGGAGTCTCCACGCCCCCTGGCTTCCCCATCGACCTCCCTGCATGAACCTGGGCGACAGAGCGTCACGCTCACCCGTCAAGCAGTTTTCGGTATCGTGGACGATGTGCAGGGCACTACGGTCAGCGTCGCCAGCGCGCTCTCCAAGCTCGCGGCCCGTCCACCGGGCCAGGGCAATCGCGGCTTGAGCGGCGTCAACGGCGCCTTCACCCGCTACCTTGACCATGGCTCCAACCAACTGCCATGGCTTCACGGCGCGCTCGGTCGCACCACCCTGCTGACAAATGCGGCCTCGGAAGTCGCTGACTCGGACATGGAGTTGGGCATTCTTCGGATGACGGGCGCCCAGCTCCAGGCAGCCATGTTCGGCTCCATGCTGCTGGCCGCATGGCTCGACTTCCTCCAACTCGCCGACATCGTGCTCCGAGAGTGCCCCGCCTACAGTACTGAGAGGCTGTTCATGGACATGCACCGTGTGCAGCGGCTGATAGAGCCCACCCTTTCGGCGCTCGCATCGCAGGATCCGGAGCAGGTCGAGGCCGCGGCTATAGAGATGCCCGGGTTGATGGGCCAGCTCACCCGCGAGTTCGGTTCTATCCGTGACGGCGCACGCATGGCCATGGAGAGGAGCGGGAGGCTCATGGCGGCGGCGCAGCTCGTGGAGATGCTCACCCTGGTCTCGACGCTGAGGATGTCGTTACCACGACTGCCGCCCGCCGCTCCTGCCACGCTCGGCGTGGGCCTCGTGATGGGCTCGGACGGAGTGATGGTAGGCTCACAGATTGCTGTCTCCGCTGAGTGGGTGGAGTTGATCCGCAGGCTCGTTCGGGCGGGCGTCCTCTCCCTCCCAGCCGTCAGCGCGGCCGTCCGCATCCATGGCGGTCAGGTGATGATGGCGCAGGCGAACGGGGAGCTGCCGGAGGGCGTCCGTGACGCGCTGGGAGACAGTCCCGAAGTGCGCGGCATGCGGGTGACTGGCAGAGCCGGAGCGGGCATGTCCAGGGCACCGATGCACCACGTCCTACCGGAAGAGTTCCGAGCGTGGTTCGAGAAGCGCGGATTCAGGGGCGACATGGACATCGACAAGTTCTGCGTCCGGCTGGAGCAGGCACACCATCAGGCGATTCACGGAGGGGGCAACTGGCGCTTGGGACGCACATGGCCCAACGAATGGAACCGGATGATCATGGAGGCGCTGCGCGAGGCTGAAGTTGAAGTAGGGCGGATGTTGACCCGGAATGAGGTCCTGAACATTGTCGCCTCCCGCATGAAACGTTACGACATCCCGATGAAGTTCATTCAAGGGGGACGGCGATGACCGATGGCCGTTCTTGGCAGGGCAATTGGAAGGCCCGCCTTTATGAGCGCGTGCGCGAGCACGGTTACGATTCGCTCACCGCCTTTGCCGAGGCACGCCCGGGGGTCCCGCTGAATCAGCTCGCCGAGGAACTTGGCAAAGACGACGTCGCTGGGGTGCAGGTGTTGGGCGGGCTGCATGCCGAGGCGGAGCAGCGCAAGCAGGTCACACGTTTTGTGCGCGATGTGCTCGCGCGCGAGCTGTCCGAGAGCCTCCCCAATGGCTGGCCAGCCGTGATGGACGACGAGTCTCGTTTCCAGGTGGCCAAGGCGCTCGGCTGTTGGTCTGCCGACACCCCGGATACTCATAAGGAGCGAGTCAAGCGGGCCAGGGCAGCGCTTCGCGCGGCTCCTCCTCCGCCCGGCTGGCGCCCGCTCGGGCCTGACGACGAGCTGCTCCGCACGCTCTTGCCCGACGAAGAAGCCTGACTGGAAGGCGCCACAAGGGCGCGGGCGATCTCGCTCGCCGCGAGCGAAATCCCGCGCTTTCCGCAGAACGGCCGTGACTCAGCGGGCGAGACCAGGGCCCTGCAGGGGCAGCCGCAGCCGGGCGCGGCACCCTGCCCCCTCGGGCCGGTTCTCCAGGCGCAGCGTTCCTCCGTGCGCCTCAGCGATCTGCCGGCTGAGCACCAGTCCGATGCCACTGCCCTGCGGCTTCGTGGTGAAGAAGGGCACGAAGAGGTTCGCCGTGTCCGCCAGCCCCGGGCCCTCGTCCTCGACCCAGAGCTCCACCGCGTCCACCGTCGGCCGCGTCCAGGACACCCAGACGCGCCCCTGCTTCTCCTTCGCCGCGTCCACCGCGTTGCGCAGCAGGTTGATCAGCAGCTGCTCGAGCTGATCTCCGTCCGCGCTCACCGTGAGCCCCGGTCCCGGCCGCACCTCGACCGGCAGCCGCGTCTCCAGCGCCGCCACCCGCCGTACCCAGCCCTCCAGCTCCAGTGGAACCAGCTTCGGTGGCGGCAGCTTCGCCAGCTTCGCGTAGGCTGACAGGAACCGCGCCAGCGACTCGCTGCGCCGCTCGATGATGCCCAGCCCCGACTTGGCGTCCTCGTCCCAGTCCGACGGCCGAGGCCCCTGCACCAGCGCGTCCCGCAGCGCCCCGGCGATGGACTGGATCGGCGTCAGCGAGTTGTTGATCTCGTGGCTCAGCACCCGGACCATGCGCCGCCACGCCTCGCGCTCCTCCTCGCGCAGCGCCACCCGCAGGTCCGCCACCACCACCAGCTGGTGCGGCAGGCCGCCCTGCCGGAATGTCCCCCGCCGCAGCTCGTACGGCCCGCCCTCCACCGCGAAGCTGCGTGTGAGCCGCCGCGGCACCGGGCCCTCCAGCAGCTCCACCAGCCCCAGGATGCGTGCGCCCTTGTTCACCAGGTGCGCCCGAGGCAGCCCCAGCAGCCGCTCTCCCGCGCGGTTCACCAGCTTCAGCGTCCCCGCCGCGTCGAACGTCAGCACCGAGACGTCGATCTCCTCCATCACCTGCGTCAGCAGTGCTCCCGCCTCCAAGGCCCCCAGCCGCTGCTCCTTCAGCGTGTCGCCGAGCGCGTTGACCTCCAGGAGCACCTCACCGAGCGGATCATCCGGGCGAGCCCCGCGCCCGCGCACCGAGTAGTCCCCCTCGCGCAGCGCGGCCAGCAGGTTGGCCACCGTCTGCAGCGGCCGGGTGATGCGCTCGCGCACGGCGATGGCCGCGCCCAAGTGCACCGCCACCACCAGCACGGAGACCGTCCACTGCACCTTGGCGCTCACGTCCTGCGTCCACAGCAGCGCCAGCGTCGCAATGGAGCCCGGCAGCCCCGCCAGCAGCGCCAGCAGGAAGATGCGGAGATCGAAGGGGAGCGATCTCCGGGAGCGTTTCACCGCGCTCCCTTGATGCCGTAGTACTGCATGCGGCGGTACAGCGCGCTGCGCGACAGCCCGAGCGCCTTCGCCGCATCGCTCACGTTGCCCTCATACCGCGTCAGGGCCCGATCGATGAGGTAGCGCTCCACCTCCTCCAGCGTCATCTCCTCCAGGCGGGACGGGCCCTCGCGGCTCGCGCGCCGCAGCAGCAGGTCCTCCGCCGTGACTTCCTCCCCGCTGGCCATGAGCAGCGCGCGCTCCACCGCATGCTCCAGTTCGCGCACGTTGCCCGGCCATCCGTAGGACATCAGGGCCTCCAGCGCCCCCTGCGACAGGCGCATCGCCGGACGACCATAGCGCCGGCCCTGCTCCGCCAGGAAGTGCGCCGCCAGCAGCGGAATGTCCTCGCGGCGATCCCTCAGCGGCGGCAGCTGCACCTCCACCGTGTTGAGGCGGTAGAGCAGATCCTCCCGGAAGCGGCCCTCGGCCACCGCCTTGGACAGATCCGCGTTCGTCGCCGCGACGACGCGCACGGACACCCGGCGCACCTTCGAGGAGCCCACTGGGTGCAGCTCGCCCGTCTGCAGCACGCGCAGGAGCTTGGCCTGCTGCGTGAGCGGCATGTTGCCGATCTCGTCCAGGAACAGGATGCCGCCGTCCGCCAGCTCGAAGCAGCCGATGCGGTCCGTCTTCGCGTCCGTGAAGGCGCCCTTCACGTGGCCAAACAGCTCGCTCTCGAAGACGCCCTCGGACAGGCCGCCCGAGTTCACTGCCACGAAGGGGCTCTCCGGGCGCCCAGAGGCGGCGTGGATCCACCGCGCCATCACTTCCTTGCCCGTGCCGTGCTCGCCCGTAATGAGGATGTTCGCCCCCGAGGGCGCCACGCGCTCCACCAGCCGCCGCACCGCCTGCATGGCGCGGGACTCGGCCAGGAAGGACGGCCGCTCGCCACCGCTCTTGCGCAGGTGGGTGTTCTCCTGCTCCAGCCGCTTCGAGCGCTTCAGCGCCCGCCGCAGTTCCAGCTGGGTGCGCAGCAGGGTGAGCAGGCGCGTGTTGTCCCACGGCTTCTGCACGTAGTCCCGAGCGCCCCCGCGGATGGCCTCCACCGCGCCCTCCACGCTGCCCCACGCCGTCATCACCACCACTGGCAGCGCCGCATCCATCTGGCGCACTCGCGCGAGCAAGTCCAAGCCCTCGCGCCCGGAGGTGGTATCGCGCGCGTAGTTCAGGTCCATCAGCAACACGTCCACGTCCTCGGCCTCCAGCATGGCCAGGACGCCCGCCGGGGACTGGGCCGTCAGCACGGCATACCCATCCCGCTTCAGCAGCAGGCGCAGCGCTTCCAGCACGTCCGCCTGATCGTCGGCGACGAGGATGCGCGGCCGCGAGTCGGGCTCGGGCCGAGGAGCACTCTCAGGGATTGCGGGGGCGATCTCAGTCACGGCGGCACCGAAGCAAAGGACTCTGCCAGAGGCCCTTGGTGAGGGGGAATGCATCTGTTTGAGGCTTAGCGCGGCTCCTGGATCCAACCGTCCGCCAGTTGGACCACGCGATGGCCGTATGCGGCGTTTGACTCCGAGTGCGTCACCTGAATGACGGTGGTGCCCTCGCGGTTGAGCGCCTGAAACATCTCCATGATCTGCTTGGCCTGCGTGGAGTGCAGGTTGCCGGTCGGCTCGTCCGCCAGCAGCATCTTCGGGCTGGCGATGAGGGCTCGGGCGATGCCCACCACCTGCTGCTGCCCGCCGGAGAGCTGATTGGGGTACAGGTCCTTCTTCCCCACGAGCTGGAAGCGGTCGAGCATGTCCGCCACCAGCGCCTCGCGCTCGGAGCGCTTGAGGTTGCGGTAGGACAGCGGCACCTCCAGGTTCTCCGCCACCGTGAGCCCGTCCAGCAGGTGGTACTGCTGGAAGACGAAGCCGATGGTGCCTTTGGCCAGCTCCGCCCGGTCCTTTGGCTTCAGCGAATGCACGGCCCGGCCTTCGAGCAGGTACTCGCCCGTCCACTCGGCATCGAGCATCCCCAGAATGGACAGCAGCGTGGACTTGCCCGCGCCCGAGGGCCCCATCAGCGTGACGAACTCGCCGGGTTGCACGTCCAGGTGGATGCGGCGCAGCACCCACGTCCGGCCGCCCGCGATGGGGTAGGACTTCTCGATGTTGCGCAGGGAGACGAGGGGCTGGGACATGAGGCTTCACTCCGAGCGGAGGGTAAGGGCAGGATCCACCTTCGCGGCGCGGCGAGCGGGCAGCCAGCTGGCCACGAGCGCCACGCCCGCCAGGAGCACAGCCACCCCAGCGAACGTCACCGGGTCATGCGCCTTCACCCCGAACAGGAGCGCGCTCAGCAGCCGCCCGAGCCCCAGCGCCAGCACCAACCCGAGCCCCACGCCCAGCAGCGTCATCCTCATCCCCTGCCCCACCATCAGCCCGAGCACGTCCGCCTGCCGAGCGCCCAGCGCCATGCGGATGCCCAGCTCGCGGGTGCGCTGCGTGACGGTGTACGCAATCACGCCGTAGATGCCGAGCGACGCCAGCACCACCGCCACGCCCGCGAAGAGCCCCAGCAGCAACATGGAGAAGCGGCGCTGGCTCACCGAGCCATCCACCACCGCCTCCATCGGCGCCACGTCGTAGAGCGGCAGGTTGCGATCCACCACGCGCAGCTCGGCCTGAAGCGAGGCCAGCAGCGCCCCGGCGCCCTGGCGCGTGCGCACCACGAGGTACGCGCCCATGGGGTTGCGCTGCGTCAGCGAGAAGTAGGCCACCGGGCGCGCGGGCTGATCCAGGCCCCACTCCTTCGTGTCCTTCACGACGCCGACCACCGTGGCCCACGGCGCGTCCGGGCCCTGGCCCCGGAGCCGGATGCGCTTGCCCACCGCCTCCTCCCCCGGGAAGGTGATGCGGGCCGCCGCCTCACTGAAGACCACCGCGTGAGGCGCATCGAAGCCGTCCGAGTCCTCGAGCATCCTCCCGCGCAGCAGCGGGATGCGCAGGGCCTTGTGGTAGCCGGAGCTCACCGCCCGGTACTCCACCGCCGGCCGGGGAGGATCGCTCGGATCCTGGACGCGGCCCTCGACGTCGAAGCTCCAGTCCGAGCGGCCCGTGAGCGGCAGCAACGAGGCCAGTCCGGCGGACTCCACGCCGGGCACGGAGCGCACCCGCGTCAGGAACTCCTGCATCACCGCGGCGCGCTTGGAGGGCTCGCCGTAGCGCTCCTGGGGCAGCGACACCCGCGCGGTGAGGACGCCCCGAGGCTCGAAGCCGGCATCCTCGCCCTGCAGCGCGAGGAAGCTGCGCAGAAACAGCCCCGCCCCCACCAGCAGCACCAGCGCGAGCGCCACCTGCGAGACGACCAGCACCGAGCGCATGCGCCCCGAGGCCCGTCCCCCGGTGCCTCGGGCCCCCTCGCGCATCGCCCCGTGCAGATCCGCGCGGCTGGCCTGCAGCGCTGGCGCCAAGCCGAACAGCAGCCCCGTCAACACAGAGAGGGTGCCGGTGAACAGCACCACCCTGCCATCCAGACGGACCTCGGCGGCCCGGGGCAGCCCGTCGCCCACCAGGGCGAGCAGCGCATCCATGCCCCACATCGCCAGCAGCAACCCCAGCGCTCCCCCCGCGAGGGAGAGCACGAGGCTCTCCGTCAGGAACTGGGTCACCAGCCGGCCACGGCCCGCCCCGAGCGCCGCGCGGATGGAGATCTCCCGTCCGCGCGCCGCCGCCCGGGCGAGCAGCAGGTTCGCCACGTTGGTGCAGGCAATGAGCAGCACGCAGCCCACCGCGGCCAGCAGCACCCACAGCGTGGAGCGCACCCCGCCCACCGTCTGCTCCTCCATGGACACCACGGAGATCGCCCACCCCACGCGCTGGGGGTACCGCTCCGGGTGCGTCTCCGCGAACAGCGCGGCCACGCGGTCCATGTCCCGCTGCGCGGCCTCCACGAACACGCCCGGCTTCACGCGGGCCACCACGTTCAGGAAGCGCCTCCCCCGAGCCCCCGGGTCCACCATGTCCGGCGTGGGGGCAAAGGGCACGTACAGGTCCGTCTGCGCGGGGTACTCGAAACCCGAGGGCAGCACGCCCACCACCGTGAAGGGCTCACCGTCGAGCGTCAGCGTCTTCCCGAGGATCTCCGGACTCGCCCCGAAGCGCCCGCGCCACAGCCGGTGCGTGAGCAGGACCACGCGGTTGCGGCCCTGCGTCTCCTCCTCCTCGGAGAAGGTGCGGCCCATCATCGGCACCACGCCCAGCGTGGAGAGCAGGGACGCGGAGGAGGCGACCGCGCGCAGGCGCTCGGGCACATCCTGGCCCGTGAGCGTCATGTCGGTCTGGATGTAGGCCGCCACCGACTCCAGCGTCCGCGTCACCTCGCGGTAGTCCCGGTACTCCAACACCGAGACGGAGATCCGCTCCAGGCCCATGCCGTGGAAGTTGCCAAAGAGGCGCACCAAGCGCTCGGGCTCGGCGAAGGGCATGGGGCGCAGCAGCACCCCGTTCACCACGCTGAAGACGGCGCTGTTGGCGCCAATGCCGAGCGCCAGCGCCAGGATGGCCGCCAGCGCGAACCCCGGGCTCTTGCGAAGCACACGCAGGGCGTAACGCGCGTCCTGGAGGAAGTGATCCATATATAAGGAGGCAGTGAGGACCTAGCGCAGACGCTCGTCCTGGACGACGCGGCCGTCGAACAGGCTCACCGTGCGCGTGCCGAGCCGGGCTTGCGCCGGATCGTGCGTCACCATGATGAGCGTGGCGCCGCCCTGGTGCAGCTCGGAGACCAGCTGCATCACCGACTCGCCGTTCTTCGAGTCCAGGTTACCCGTGGGCTCGTCCGCCAGCAGGATGAGCGGATCGCCCGCCACCGCGCGGGCCACCGCCACGCGCTGCTGCTGACCGCCCGAGAGCTGCCCCGGCATGTGCCGCGCCCGGTGGCTCATGCCCACGCGCTCCAGCGCCTTCTCCACGCGCGCCTTGCGCTCATCCGCCGGCATGCCCCGGTACGTGAGCGGCAGCTCCACGTTCTCGTAGACGGACAGATCGCCGATCAGGTTGAAGCTCTGGAAGATGAAGCCGATGTGCCGGTTGCGCACCAGCGCCCGCTCCGTGGGGGACAAGTCCAACACGGACTTGCCGTCCAGCAGGTAGGTGCCCCGGCTGGCCGTGTCCAGCAGGCCCAGCACCGCCAGCAGCGTCGTCTTCCCGGAGCCGGAAGGGCCTACGATGGAGAGCCACTCGCCGGGCTTCACGGAGAGGTGCACGTCGGAGAGGGCGTGCGTCTCCACCTCCTCGGTCTCGAAGACCTTGGTCACTCCCTCCAACTGGATGAGCGCCTTCTGCGGCACCACCTCCGAGGAATGGGCGGCCGCCGTCACCGCCGCGCCCTGCTCCTTCGCGCGCTCCGAAACCGTCGTATTCATCGCACTCGTACCCGATCCACCGCGTCCCACACGGTCATGTCCGAGAGGACCACCTGATCCCCCTCGGTAAGGCCCTGCACCACTTCAATGGAGTTCACCGAGCCCCGGCCGAGCTGTACTGGAATCCGCACCGCCTCGTCGCTGCCCGGCATCAGCCGGAAGAGGGACATGGTGGAGTTTGGCTGTGCGCCCGCAGGCCGGCCGACGAAGAGCACGTCTCCCAGCCGCTCCAGCTCCACCGTCCCCTCCACCGTCAGGTCCGGCCGCGCGCCCTTGGGCAGCTCGTCCGGCAGCGTCACCTCCACCCGCACCGTGCCCTGGCTCGCCGCGGGGGCCACACGAGACACCGTGCCCTCTACCACCCCGTTGCGCGTGTCCACCTGGGCGCGCTGGCCGACTTGAATGTCCCGCGCCTGCGTCTCCGCGATGCGCAGCTCCGCCTTCAGGCGCTCGGGCTTGACCACCTTGGCCAGCACCGTGCCCGGCGTCACCCATTGGCCCAGCTCCAGCGGCAGCTCCGTCAGCACCCCGGTCTCCCCGGCCTTCACCTGCATGGACTCCACCTGTGTACGGCGGAACCGGGCCACCGCTTTCAATCGCTCGATCTGTCCCTGCTGCGCCGCCAGTTGCTCCTTGGTGCTGGCGTTGAGCACGGCCAGCCGCCGGCGCTCGAGCTCCAGGCGGGTGCTCAACTCCCCGGCCTTCTCCCGGGTCTGCTGGGCCTCCAGCGTGGGGACGAACGAACGATCCAGCAGCGCCACCGTGGCCTGGGCCTGGCGGCCGGCATTGGAGGACTCAGCCTGCAGGGTGGCGAGGGCGGCCTCCTGGGAGATGCGCTGCGTCTCCAGCGTGGTGCGCAGGGCGATGAGCTCGGCCTCGGCGCTGGCGAGCTGCCGCTCGGCCTCGAGCGCCTGGAGCTGCACGTCCGGGTTGGACAGCTCCAGCAGCAGGGTGTCCGCCTGCACGGGAGCACCGGGGCGCACGTGGATGCGCTCGACGCGGCCCGCGGTGTCGGCGGTGAGCCAGCGGATGTACTCGGGCACGAGCGTGCCCGCCCCCTTCACCTGCCGGAGCATGGGCCCGCGCTTCACGCTGTCCAGCCACACGCTGCCCCGCTCCACGGTGGGCGCGGCGGCCCGGAGCTGCGACAGGCCCAGTGTCACCGCCGCGAGCGCCACCACCCCCACGGTTCCGAAGATCCAGGGTTTGCGATTGGGTTTGCGAGTCCGAGGGATGTCCACGGCGAGTTCCTTGAGCGAATGCTGTGCCAATGCCGAGGAAGACTCCAACCTACCGAAACTCCTGGGGATTGTCCTGCTACCGGAGATGGGGCTGCTCGATTGCGGAAAGCGTCGTCCCAGAAACGGACACTTCCCCTGTGAGGAGTGGGCGTCGACTCACTTGAACCCTCCCCGATCTGGAGGGCGTCTGATGGCATCTCGTTACTGGGTCGTCGCGGCCTTGTTCCTGGCCATGCCCACCGCGTGCAAGGTGCTGCGCCCCCTGCCCCTCCCTGAGCCCGAGCGGCTGGTGGTCCTATGGGGAGATCACGCGGTGGCGAAGCCGCGCGTGCACATGGTCCTGCTGGGAGGCTTCGCGGGGATAGCGCTGCTGCTGGCGGCGCTGGGCATCTACGGCGTGCTGTCGCAGGTGGCCGCGCAGCGCACGCGGGAGATCGGCATCCGCATGGCGCTGGGGGCTCAGCCCAGTGACGTGCTGCGTCTCACGCTTCACCAGGAGCTGACGCCCGCGCTCGAGGGGATCGGGCTGGGGCTGGGCGTGGCCTGGGCGGGTTCACGGTTACTGGAGAGTTTGATCTACGGCGTCAGCGCGACAGATCCCCTCTCCTTCTTGATGGTCCCGGTGTTTCTGACCGGAGTGGCACTGTTCGCAGCATGGCTGCCCGCGCGCCGGGCAACACAAGCTGATCCCACCGAAGCGCTGCGCCAGGAATAGAAAAAAGTCTGCGGCGTTTCTGGGACATTCTCCCAGGGCGGAGGAGGTTTCCCCTCCAAAGTCCCGACGCGCCGGGGTGCTCTCACGCTCACCCCGGCGCGTTGTCTTTTCTGCGCACTGGGCCCCGCTCATGGACGGATGGAGTCGATGAGCAGGAACACGCAGCCGATGCAGTGGAATGCGAGCACGGAGCACATGACGATGAAGGGGTTGGTGTCGTTCTGGGTCTGCGAGCGGAACATGACGGCCTCCTGAGAGCGTGCGTCGTGCACGCTCCCCCTCACAGAGCAAGGCGCGAGCCAGCACCGTGAAGCCCCGAGCGGCAGGAGGCGCGAAAGAGGCCCCGAGGAAAGTCATGCACTTCCACGCCGTTGCCGCGCGCGAGACACGGATGCGTTTTCACGAACGGGAGACTCCGTGTCATTCGTGGGATGCGCCGCGCCGCAGAGGGACAATCTGGCAACGGGGAGCGCCGCCACAGCCGTGGAGCCGAGCCACAGTCTCCATGTGTGACGTTCACACGGGCTGAGCGGAGATGTCGCTCACTGAGCGGCTTCCACCTGCAGCACCCCAGCAGCGTGGCCTCGGTCTCCATCCGGGGGCCCACGCTCAGGAACTCGTTCCGCGCAATCAGCGCGGCGACCGCGAAGCAGACGACGACGCCTGTCACTGCTTCGAGTGATCAAGACGCGAGGCGGGAAGCACCAGTATAAGGCGCAGCCATGCGCCAACTGTTCTCCTGCCTCCTGTTCCTGACGATGGCCTGCGCGACGGCACCGGCCACTCCCTCCACTTCCTCGTCCACGACGGCGAATGCCTCGGGGCCCTCGCTCCCCTTCATGGAGCCGCCCGCCGCGCCTCCGCCGGGAACCCAGTTGATCCGCCGCGCCGACAAGCTGATGGAAGAGAAAGCGCATGAGCAGGCACTCGCGCTGTACCAGCAGGCCTGGGACGCGGGGGATAAGCGGGAGAACGTCGCCTACAGCGCCGCGTGCGCCTCGGCCTTGATCGGGCGCAAGAGCGAGGCGATGACCTGGCTGGAGCGCTCCGTGGAGCTCGGCTTCCGCGATGTGGCGTGGATGAAGCAGGACACGGATCTCTCCTCGATCCACGGCGAGCCGGCCTTTGCCGCGCTGCTGGCTCGCATCCCCACGCTCCCTGTCCCCGTGAAGAATGAAGGCTCCAACCCCGAGCTGATCCAGATTGGGGAGGACGATCAGCAGGACCGCCGCGGCAACGGCTTGGGCCCCGACGACTGGAAGAAGGTCTCCGAGCGGGATCGTCAGCGCCGTCAGCGGGTCACCGAGCTGCTGGCCGCAGGAGCGGCGAAGACGGGCGCGGACTTCCTGGCCGCGGCGCTCGTCTTCCAGCATGGAGACACCCTCGAGGACTTCGCCAAAGCGCGCGAGCTGGCGGCCGAGGCCGCACGCAAGGGCCACCCCATGGGGCTCTGGCTGACCGCAGCGGCATGGGACCGCTGGCTAATGAAGGCCGAGCAGCCCCAGCGCTTCGGCACCCAGTACACGCTCGACAAGGCCACGAAGCAGATGCGCCTGTACCCCGTGGATCCGAGCGTGAAGGATGCGGAGCGCGAGCGATGGGGCTTCCCGCCGCTCGCCGAGATCCCTCAGTCCTTGTAGGACTCGGAGGGACCCTGGAGGGGCTTACAGCCCCTTCATCAGCTTGGACTGAGCGAACGCGGCCAGCTGCTGGGCATTGAACTTGCCCTCAGCCACATCCCCCACGATGTCCGCGCTCTTGCGCACGGTGTCCACCATGTCCGCCAGCTTGCCCACGCTGGAGGCCGCGCCAAACATCGAGGCCACACCGCCCAGCGGCCCGCCGGCCACCATGGACAGCGCGTGATCGAGGAACTTGTTGGCGAACGGCTTGGCCAGCTGGCCGATGCCGAAGGGCATCTTGTCGAGCGCCTTGCCCACCAGTCCCTTGATGGGCGACGTCAGGGCGCTGAGCCCCTTCTGCACGAGGCCAGAGACGCGGCCCAGGGCGCTGGAGACCTTGCCCGCGGCCGAGCTCAACCCGCGAGCGGCGCTGCCCACGGCCTTGCCGATGCCGCTCACCGCGTTGCCAATGGCCTTGCCAATCCCGCTCACGGCACTGCCGATGCCAGTGGCCGCCTTGCCCACCGCGCTGGCCGCGCTGGTGCTCTTGCTCGCGCTGGTGCTCTTGCTCGCGCTGGTGCTCTTGCTCGCGCTGGTGCCGCTGGTGCCGCTGGCCCCCCGACTCGCACCACTCGCACCACTCGCACCCCGGCTGCCACCACTGGATCCGCTCGCGCCTCCAACTCCCATAGTTAAACCCCTGCGCTGCTCCCGGTTTCACTCCGAGAGAATTTTTGGAATGTCCCCACAGTGTGGGGCCTACAGGGGAATTATCTCTGAGTGTGAGTTTCTGTTGCGTATCACCTACACGCGGTCGGGGCCGCCCTTGGGGATGTCTTTGAGCAGGGCCGCGCGCGCCTCCTCGTTGGTGGCCACAGGCTCCTGGTTCTCGTCTCCCCGGAGCGAGGGCTTGCCGGAGCGCTCCGGCGTGGGCTCGTACCCGGTCTTGTAGGACGCGGGCTCGCCCAGGCCCAGCTCGCCTCGGGCACCGGCCAGGAAGAACTCGGCGACCTGCTCGGGGGCGGGAGGGTTGTAGCCGGCCGCGCGGAGATCCTCATCCTCCGCCACCAGGAGCTGGGGCTCCTCGTCCGGGTTCTGGGCGTAGTGGATCACCAGATCCACGTAGTCCTCCAGCTTCATGTCCAGGGAGCGGGCAATGCGCTGGGTGTCGGGATCGTCCAGGAGCTTGGCGCGCACGTTCTCCCAGTTGCGCTGCGGCGGGGACTTGGGCTCGGTCATGGGCGGGCTCCCTGGAAGCTGGATGGGTTTTCTATAGGACGAAGTCAGAAAGGGGCCAAGCACTCGCCCGGAAAGGCTCACTCCCGCCCCGTCACTGGCAATGACGCGAAGCCCGAGGTGACCGCGGAGATCAGCCGCCGAGGCTCCCCCACCAGGCGCAGCCGAGGCCCTTCACGCAGCGCCTCGACGAGGGCTCGCAGCTGCATCCGCGCCAGCACCGCACCCATACAGGTGTGGGGTCCTGCGCCAAAGGCCAGGTGAGGATTGGGCCGGCGTCCGAACACGAGCCGGTCCGGCTCTGGGAAAACGGCGGGGTCCCGGTTCACGGCGGAGAAGAAGACGATGACGCGCGTGCCGGGCGCCAGCGCCACACCGCCGAGCGAGGCTGGGTGCGTGACGCGCCGGCCGAAGCGGATGATCGGGGTGGTCCACCGCAGCAGTTCCTCGGTGGCCGTGAGTGTATCGAGTCCCTCGAACTCCACCGCCTGGGTGAGCAGCGCATGCAACGCGCCGCTGAGCGCATGGGCGGTCGTCTCGTGCCCGGTCTGCACGATGAGGCGCAGCAGGTAGAGGGCGTCACGCTCTTCCAGCGGTGCACCGTTGAGACGGACCTCGCGAGCCAGTTCCCAGAAAATCCCCGAGCGTCCCTGACGCAAGCCCTCACGAAGAACGGCCTGGACCGCTTCATCCGCCGAGCGCCACTCCTCGTAGGCCTGAGCGTGCTCGCCCGGGTGCAAATCCTCTGCGCGAGCCAGCCTCCGGCTGAGGTGGCCCAGTTCCTGAAGCTCCCTGCCCTCCAGTGACAGCCACTCCCCGAAAGTGCCGAGCGCCACCGGTTGGGCCACCTCCGTGACGAAGTCCCCGCCCCGCTCTTGGAGCGAGCTCAGCGCCTCGCGCACGCGCTGCGTGAGACCCTCTGTGAGCTGAGAGAGCCGGGCCGGAGTGAACACCTGCGCGACAGCACGGCGGAGTGCGGTGTGGAGCGGCGGATCCGACAGGTTCAGCGAGAGGAGCTCCGGAGAAGGCGCTCCATCGTGCTTCGATCGAACGCCCGTGCCCCACGCCGACGAGTACGTCTCGGGATGGGTCAGCACCTCCACCGCCTCGGCGTGCCCGAGCACCGCCCACGCCGCGTCATCCGGAATGTGGACGACAGAGCCAGAGCGTCGCAACTGCTCCAGCAACGCCATTGCACGCCCATCGGCCCACGCGCGGCCATCGAAGAGGAGGGGTATCGAGGTAGGCATTCCGCAGCCACACCGCCTATCATGGCCGGTACCATGCCGACCAAGGACCGCTTCTGCTCATCCTGTGGCTCCGCGTTCCCGGAGCCGCTCGCCTACCCCCGCACCTGCATCAACTCCGCGTGCAAGGCCACAGTCTGGGCCAACCCCATCCCGGTGTCGGTGGTGCTCGTGCCGGTGCGTGCGGAGCAAGGCGTGGGGCTGCTCGTGGTGAGGCGCGGCATCATGCCGGGCAAGGGCAAGCTGGCGCTGGCGGGCGGCTTCCTGGAGGAGCACGAGAGCTGGCAGGTGGGCGGCGCACGAGAGATCCTCGAAGAAACGGGTGTGAAGGTGGACGCGTCGAAGCTCCAGCCCCTGTGGTTCACGAGCACCGAGCCCGTGCCCAACCGGGTGCTGCTGTTCTCGGTAGCGTCCACGCTCGAACGCTCCACGATCCCCGCGTTCACGCCGAGCCACGAGACGGAGGAGCGAGGCCTCGTCTTCGGGCCAGCAGGTCTGGAGGAGGTCTTCGCCTTCCCGCTCCACATCCAGGCGGCTCGCAAGTGGTTCGACGCGCAGGGCCTCACGGGCCCCCACCGCTTCACCTCCACCTGACGCCGTCCTATCTCACGCCTTGTCCGGAATGGACCCGCCTGGCACCCCCGAAGCGACTCAAGCGGCCCGAGGCGCCGTGAGCCATCGAGCCAGGGCGCCGAGCCCCACCGACGCGCAGGCGTAGATCAACGGGAGCCAGTAGGGGATCGCGAGGACGTGCGCCTCGTGGTGGACGAAGACACCCGCGCGCAGCAGCGTGATCTCCACCACCGGTCCGAAGAACGCGGCCAGCGCCGCGATGAGCCACCCGAGCGGTCTCCGGTCACAGATCGCCCAGCCCCCCACGAAGATGGCGCTCAAGAGGACACAGCGCACGGGCCAACTCACCGGGGCCACGGTGAGCCAGTAGGCCCCGATGAAGAGCGCCATCCCCAGGACCACCTTCCACCCTGGCAGGAGCGGTTCGTGGGGTGCGATCAGCGGCCGCCCGATGGCCGTCCCATACGCTCCAGCAAAGAGCAGTGGGACCCACCAGGCGGCCTTGGCGAAGACAGGGGTCGTGTAGCTCACGGCCCCGAAGTGCGAGTGGATGGCATCGAGCGCGGATCCCAGCGTCGCTCCCAGAAACACGAGGACGAGGGTGGCTCGGACGAGGCCTGGCCTGCGAGCGGGCATGGGTTCGATTGTATAAGAGCCCATCCGGAAAAACGGCCCACGCCACCGGAGCGAGCGCTCCAAGGTCCACCCGCCCCGGTGGCGGGGCCGTAGAGCTTCGGGACCCTGAGGACCCAAGACCCGTGCTGCGACGACTAACCGTCAGAGGCTGACAGGGCGAGGGACTCCGAGTCAACCTGTTGGGTCGCTCGGCCGACTGCTTCCACCCAACGTTCGAGGAGATCCATGAGCGCGCTGCGATCCTCTCCCGCCAGCGGCAGCAGCAGCCGGGCCATGCGCGCCTGAACGAGCGCATCGACCTGCTCGGCCTGGGCTCGTCCCGAGTCCGTCAGCCGCACACTCACATGCCGGCGATCCTCGCGGACGATCTTCACCCGCTGGACCCAGCCGGCCTCCTCCAGACGATCGATCATGCGAGACATGCGCGGCATGGCGACCCCCCCGAGCCGCTCCGCCAGCGTGTTGATCGTCAGGAAGCCCTCGGCGCGCAGCCACCAGAGCGACTCGAAGTGGAGTGGCTCCATATCGCCTTCAGCAGGCGCTGCGAGCGGACTGGAGAAGATGCCCTGGCGGCCTACGTCGATCAGAAGATGACGCAAACGGGCCACTTGGACGCGCACCTCTTCCGACAGCTCGGACATCGTGGAGACCTCCTACACGGGTTTACGGCCCGCTATTGCCTCAACGTCCGGCGGCGGAGGACATATCGGCCGGCTTGAGCGCCAGGAGCTCGGAGACGGTGACAAAGCGGTAGCCCTGGGCCTGGAGCTGCTCCAGGACCCGGCCCCCTCATGCCGGGCGCGGACTGCAGGAAATGCACCGGCACTCAACCCCGCGGAATCAGACGCCAGCGGGGCACGGCACCGGTGGGTGTGTGGCCCAAGAACCTCATTCACCTGGCGGGTTTCGCTGCGCGCTGAGCCAAGGTCTGCTTCACGTCGTCCAGGGTGATGCCGAGGGGCCGGACCGCAACGAGCAGATGGTAGAGCACGTCCGCAGCCTCCTCCACGGCGCGGACCTTGTCGCCGTCCGCGCAGGCGGTGACAAGCTCCGCAGCCTCCTCGCCGATCTTCTTGAGACGCAGGTTCCGGTCGTCCAGGAGGCGCCGGGTGTAGCTGGGCTTCTCGCCGGGCTGTGGGGCCTGGGAGGCGCGCTCGGTGATCGTCGCATCCAGGGCGGCCAGCGCGTCCAGCTTCCCGGGACCGAAGCACGTCTCCTGGCCGGTGTGGCACGCGGGGCCGGCCTTCTCCACGCGCGCGAGCACCGCGTCACCATCACAGTCCGCCGAGAGGGACACCACGCGCTGCACATTGCCGCTGGTGGCGCCCTTGTGCCAGAGGCCGCGCGTGCGCGAGCGGTAGTGCATCTCGCCGGTAGCCAGCGTGCGCTCGAGCGCCTCGCGATCCGCGTGCGCCACCATGAGCAGATCGCCCGAGCGCGCGTCCTGCGTCACCACGGTGACGAGCCCATTGCCTTTGGTGAAGTCCAGCTTGGAGAGATCCAGCATCACGTCCTCTTCGTCGCACCGAGCAGCTCGCGCACCTGCGCCCCGAGTGCGCCGTTCGTCGCGATGCCATTGCCACCGAACGAGGTGGGCGCCCCCGTCCAGTCGGTGAACACCCCACCCGCCTCGTCGATGATGGGCTGGAGCGCCGCTGCGTCCCAAGGGGAGAGGAACTCATCCACCATCACCTCGGCGCGGCCCGTGGCCACCAGGAGGTAGCCGTAGCAGTCACCCCAGGTGCGATCCATGGAGGCCTTCGCCGCGAGCGCCCGCCAGGCGTTCCCCTTCTCGGGGGACTGGATGAAGCGCTCGTCCGTGGAGAGCACTACCGCCTGCGAGAGCTGCGACACGATGGAGACCTTCGTGAGCTTGTCGTTCCAGTAGCAGCCCTGTCCCGGAGAGGCCACCAGCAGCTCGCTCACGGCCGGGAAGTAGGCGGCGCCCGCGAGGATGCGCTCGCCCTCGGCCACCGCCACCAGCGTGCCCCACAGCGGCACGCCGCGGATGAACGTCTTGGTGCCGTCGATGGGATCCAGGATCCACCGGCGCTTGGCACCGGGCCGCGTCTCGCCGAACTCCTCGCCGAGGATGCCGTCCTGGGGGAAGCGCGCCTCGATCCACTCGCGCGCGGTCTGCTCGGAGGTGCGGTCCGCCACCGTGACGGGGGTACCGTCTCCCTTGATGTCTACGGTGACGCCCTTGCGGAAGAACTCGAGCGCCACGTTGCCGGACTTCCGAGCCACCTCGGCGGCGGCCTGCATCAATCCCTGCGCTTCCGTCGTCATGCGACGCTCCTGATTCTCAAGCCGCTCCCTTGGAGCAGCGTCTTGATCGCCCCGACGGTGGTGAGGCCGTCATGGAGGATGCCCGCCACCAGCGCCGCGTCCGCCTTCCCCTCCGTGAGCGCGGCCCGGACATGCTCCGCGTTCCCCGCCCCACCCGAGGCGATGACCGGTACGTCCACCGCCTCGGCGACGGCCCGCGTCAGGTCCAGGTCATACCCCGAACGGGCCCCGTCGCGATCGATGCTGGTGAGGAGAACCTCGCCCGCGCCGCGTTTCACACACTCGCGGGCCCAGGCCACCGCGTCCAGGTCCGTGGGCGTCCGGCCGCCGCGGGTGTAGACGCGCCAGCCGTTACCCTCGCGCCGGGCGTCGATGCTGGCCACCACGCACTGGGCGCCGAAGCGCTCCGCGCAGGCGGTGAGCAGCTCGGGGTGGGCCACCGCAGCGGAGTTCATGCTCACCTTGTCCGCACCGGCCCGGAGCGCCCGGCCCACGTCGTCCGCGGTGCGCACGCCGCCGCCCACGGTGAGGGGGATGAAGAGACGCTCGGCGGTGCGGTGGACCACCTCCCAGAGCGTCTCGCGCTCCTCGTGGCTGGCGGAGATGTCGAGGAAGGTGATCTCGTCGGCGCCCTCGGCCTCGTAGCGCAGGGCCAGCTCCACGGGATCGCCCACGTCTCGCAGTCCCTCGAACTGGACGCCCTTCACGACCCGGCCGCCTTTCATGTCCAGGCAGACGATCAGCCGTCGGGTGAGCATCACTTCACCTCCAGGGCCACGGAGCCCTTGGTGCTGAAGACTGTGCCGGAGTCCACCAGCGCATCGCGCAGCGCCAGGCCCACGGCCTTGAAGGCGGCCTCGGTGAGGTGGTGGCTGTCGCGGCCTCGGAGGACTCGGACGTGGAGCGTCACCTTCGCGTGCTCGCAAAAGGAGCGCATCCAGTGGTCGTAGAGCTTATTGCGCAGCGGGCCGCGGTAGTAGAAGCGGCCGCAGGTGTCGATGGCCGCGTGCACCAGCGCGTCATCCATGGGGATGGTGCGCTCGCCGTAGCGGGCGGCGGTGGGCGGGATGATCTGGTAGACGGCGGTGCCCACGGCGATGGCCACGTCCTCCATGATGTGGTGCCGCAGGTCCCCACGTGCGTGAAGGTTCATGTCCAGCCCTGCGTACTTGGCGAAGGTGCCGAGCATGTGGTCGAAGAACTTCAGGCTGGTGTCGACCTTGGCCACACCCTGACCGCGCGTCAGCTCCACGCGGATCTGGGTCTCCTTCGTCTCTCGAGTCACGACAGTCATGCGAACTCCCGTGCGACCGCGGCCGCGTCGAGCTTGCCAGTGTAGAGCGCCATGCCGATGACGGCGCCATAGGCCCCAGCGTCCGCCAGGGCCCGAAGATCCTCCAGGGTCGTCACTCCACCCGAGGCATAGACGCGGTGCCGGGTGCCGCGCACCACCTCCTGCATGAGCGGCAGGTCCACACCCCCCATCTGCCCCTCCTTGTGGACAGCGGTGACGAGCAGTCCACCCAAGTCGAGGGGATTCAGGGCCGTGAGCACGTCGGCGACATCCCGAGCGCTCCCGGCGGTCCAGCCGCGCGTCACCACCTCACGGCCCTTCACGTCCGCGGCCACCACGATGCGGCCCGGGAAACGGTGGGCCATCTCGGAGAGCCAGGGCGTGTCCTCGATGGCCCGGGTGCCGACCACGACAAAGGAGGCGCCGGTGGCGAGCACGGTCTCGATCTTGGCCGTGTCGCGCACGCCGCCGCCCACCGTGAAGGTGAGACCGGGCTCGTGGCCCAGCAGCCGGGCGATGGCGTCCGGGTTGGCGCCCTTGCCGAGCGCCGCGTCCAGGTCCACCACATGGAAGGTCTTGAAGCCGAGGGCACGCCACTTCTTCAGCGCGTCGAGCGGATCGTTCACGCGAACGCGCTCGGCGTCATACGAGCCGCCCACGAGCTGCACGCACGCGCCCTCTCGGAGATCGATGGCGGGGATGGCAATCACGGCGCCACCTCCCGGAGGAACGCCTGGACGAACTTCACCCCGGCGGCGGAGCTCTTCTCGGGATGGAACTGCACCCCGAGCACCTTGCCTCGCCGCACCGAGGCCGGGAAGCGATCCTCCTCGTGGGAGGTCCAGCCCACCACCGCCTCAGGCTCCTCGGCGCGGCAGGCGAAGCTGTGCGCGTAGTAGACGGTGTCGAGCTTCGCCCCCTTCAGCGCGGAGTCCTCCTCCACGGAGTTCCAGCCGATGTGGGGCACATGCTTCGCGCGCAGCCGGGTGACGCGGCCTTTGAAGAGGCCCAGCCCTCGGCCTTCGCCTTCCTCACTGGACTCGAAGAGGAGCTGCATGCCCAGGCAGATACCAAGGCACGGCAGACCCTGCTCCAGGGCTTGGCGCATCTGCTCACGTCCAGGCTCCATGCGGGCGGCGGCGGCGCCGAATGCGCCCACACCGGGCAGCACGAGCACGTCCGTGTCGAGTGCCTTGACGGGATCCGTCTGCACGCGAACGTCAGCGCCGGAGGCCGTGGCGAGCGCCTTGGCCAGCGAGTGGATGTTGCCCGCGCCATAGTCGAACAGAGTGACTCTCACCGCCGTGCCTCCCGCAGCGCCTGGAGCGCCGCCTCCATCAGGGGCCAGGGTCCACAGCCGATCCGGAGCGCATCCCCGACTCCGGCCAGCCCTTGGAAGGCCCTCACGTTCACGTCCCGCTCGCGCATCCGCGCCGCCACCTGGGGAGCCCCCGGCAGCGGGACGAGCACGAAGTTGGCCTCCGAAGGCAGCGGCTCCAGCCCCTGCGCCTTCAGCTCCGCGACCAGCCGCTTGCGGATCTCCTTTGCGTCCTCGGCGCGGGCCTTCACCCAGGAGACGCCCTCGGTGAGCGCGGCAATGGCCATGCGCTCGGCGAGGCCGGAGTGCTTGTACGGACCGCGCGCCTTCTCAATCTCGGCCACGAGCTCGGGGCGGCCGATGGCATAACCCACGCGCATGCCCGCGAGGCCGAAGGCCTTGGAGAGCGTCCGTGTCACGATCACGTTGGGCCGCGAGCGCGCCAGATCCACGTGGCTCGCGCTGGCGAACTCCGTATAGGCCTCGTCGAGGAGGACGATGCCCGGGGCCGCATCCACCAGCCGCTCGAGCACGGCGCGAGAGACCACCGTTCCCGTGGGGTTGTTCGGCGAGCACACGTAGATGAGCCGTGCCCCCGTGGCGAGCAGCCCGTCCACATCGATCTCGAAGTCAGACCGGAGCGGCACGGGGGTGTACTGGAGGCCATTCACCTTCGCGAAGTAGGACATCATCGAGAAGGACGGCTCAGGGACGGCGATGCGCTCGCCGGGCTCCAGGAAGGCGCGCAAGGCGCAGTCGATCAGATCGTCCGAGCCGCAGCCCGTGGTGAGCCAGGAGGCCTCGAAGCCGCTGTAGGCGGAGAGGGCCTTCTTGAGCTCGGGGGCGTAGCTGACGGGGTAGCGCGTGATGAGCGAGGGCGTGAAGTCACGCAGGGCCTGCTCGGCGGCCGGAGGCATACCGAAGAGGTTGGTGTTGTCGCTCAGGTCGACGCGGCAGGGCACAGCGGGCGGCGAGTAGAGCGAGATGCCCTCATAGGAAGCTCTGCGGGGAGTCATGGCTTCCTCCAGGCACGAGCGGCCTCTGCGTGGGCGAAGAGCCCCTCGCTGTCGGCGAGCACGCCCACATCCTCCGCGAGCTGGGCCGCCGCAGCGTGGTCCACGTGCTGGTAGGTGGTCCAGCGGTAGAAGTCGAGCACCGACAGCCCCGAGTACGCGTGCCCCAGGCCCGCCGTGGGCAGCACATGGTTGGCGCCCGTCATGTAGTCCCCGAAGGCGACGGAGGCGCGCTCGCCGAGGAAGACGGTGCCGCAGTTGCGGACGCGCTCCAGGTGCTCCCGAGGCATCGCCGTGGCGATGAGCAGGTGCTCGGGGGCGAACTCGGAGACGAAGGGCCAGGCCTCCTCCAGGGAGTCCACGCTCAGCACGGCGCCGCGCTCTCGCAGCGCGGTGGTGACGATCTCCCGTCGCTGGGCCTTGGCGGCGGCCCGCTCCACCGCAGCGGCGATGGTCTCGGCGACCGTCACGCTCACGGCCAGGGTGACACAGCAGGCATCCGGATCGTGCTCGGCCTGCGCCAGCATCTCTCGCGCCACGGCCTCGGGGTCCACCGAGCGGTCCGCGACGACGAGGATCTCACTCGGCCCCGCCGGAGCGTCGATGGCCACCGCGTCCACCACCTGGAGCTTGGCAGCGGCGACATAGGCATTGCCGGGACCGACGATGCGATCCACGCGCGGCACGCTCTGGGTTCCGTAGGCCATGGCGGCAACCGCTCCGGCACCACCGAGGGCGAAGACGCGATCCGCGCCTGCCAGGGCGGCCGCTGCGAGCACTCCGGCCGCGGGCAGCCCATCGGGCCCAGGAGGCGAGCAGACGATGACCTCCCCTACCCCGGCCACCTTCGCGGGCACCACGCCCATCAACACACTGCTGGGATACACGGCCCGGCCGCCAGGTGCATACACACCCACGCGCCCGAGCGGATCGGGACGGCGGCCGACCACAATGCCGGGCTCGGTCTCCACCTCGATGGCGTGGGGCTTCTGTGCTTCGTGGGCCTTGGCGATGTTGCGGGCGGCGCGCTCCAGGGCGCGGCGCACTTTCGGGTCCAGCGAGGCAAGCGCGGCCTCCCAGCGGGCCCGAGGCACCTCGACGGAGGTGAGGTTGGCACGGTCGAGCTCGCGCGCCATGTCGAGCAGCGCGCGGTCCCCGTCCTTGCGGACCCGGGCGATGATGTCCCGGACGCGGGTAGCAACCTGGGCGTCCGACTCTCCCGAGCGATCCAAGAGGCGGCGCTTGTCCTCGGCGGACAGAGCGGCCAGGGGGCCGCGATACTTGAGGGTCCGAGTGCTCACGGCATCAACCTCTCGATGCGAGTGACGAGGATGCCCTCACAGCCCATGGCCTTGAGGGCGTTGATGGTGCGGTAGATCGTCTTGGCGGAGACGACGGCGTGCACGGCCACGAAGTCGCCGCCATTCATGATGTCCACCACGGTGGGACCATTGAGGCCTGGGAGCACCTCGCGCACCTGGGGGAGCACCTTCCGAGGCACGTTGGTCATCAGGTAGCGCTTGCCTCGGGCCGCCAGCACCGAGCCCAGCGCCTGCTTCAGCTCCTCGAGCTTCTGCGAGGCCTCCGCGTCATTGCGCTTGCAGGCCACGAGCCGGGCGCTGGACTCCAGGACCGTGGCCACCTCGCGCAGGCCGTTCATCTTGAGCGTGGAGCCAGTGGAAGTCAGGTCCACGACGATGTCGGCGATGCCCAGGTGAGGGGCAATCTCAGCGGCGCCGGACACGGGGACCACGGTGACCTGCTGGCCCCGCTTGGCGAAGTAGTCCTGGGTGAGGCGGGGGAAGCAGGAGGCCACGCGCATCCCATCCTTCACCCCGTCCGCGGAAGTGATTCCGCTCTCCTCGCGGGCCGCCACCACGAGCCGGCACTTGCCGAACTCCAGGTCCATCAGCAGGTCCAGCTCGCGGCCGGCCTCGTTGACGAGATCCCAGCCCGTAACGCCCGCCTGAGCAGCGCCATCGGCGACGAACTCGGGGATGTCCTGGGCCCGGACGAAGATGGCCTCGAACTCGCCGCCGAGGGAGGCAGTGAGCGCTCGCTCGCCTCGGGCGCGGACCTCGAGACCTGCATCGTTGAACAGCTCACGGACCTCCTCGGAGAGGCGGCCTTTGTTGGGAAGGGCGATCTTCAGCATGGGCGAGTTCCAGTGGAGTGAGTGAAAGGTGGGCGCGGAAATGAAAAAAGCCCGTCCGGGGGGGGACGGGCTTTCGGTCACTGCGGCAGGGCCGGGAGGAAGGTGCGTGTCAGGCAGTCATCCAGGCATGCGCGCGGCGAGCGGTCCCGTCAGGGCCGAGCCGATGATGCGCATGATGGTGATGCACGGAAGCAAGACGCACGGGACTATGAGTAACGGAAAGTCCCCAAGCTCGTCAACCTCCGGGCCAAAACCCTCGGCTGGGGGGCTCTCCCTTCCTCGGGGGCGACTCCTCGCACAACTCATTGACCCACAGGGTTGGATGGAGAAGTCTTGACCTGCCCGGTCAGATGAGGTGATCCTACCTACCAGGTTCTATCCCGCCTCGGAGGTACCGCCTTGGAGATTTCTCATGCTGTCCATCCCGCTTCCCTTCGTCCTGGCTCGCTCGTCGGTCCCTGGCGTCTCCTGGGGCTCATTGCCCAGGGAGCGCAGGGCGTGGTCTTCCGCGTAGAGCACAGCGTGCAACCGGAAACTGGACCGTTCGCCCTCAAGCTCGCGCTGCGGCCGAATGATCCTTGCTTCGCCCTGGAGATTGAGCTGCTCTCGCGCACGGTCCACTCGAACGTGCCCCGCCTGCATGACTCCGGCCGGTGGAGCAGCCCGAGTGGCGCGGAGTACCCCTTCTTCGTCATGGACTTCGTGGAGGGGCTGCCCCTGTATTCGTGGGCTCGCCTCCAGACCCGCCGTCCTCGGGAGCTGCTGCGCGTGTTGGCCCAGGCCGCGAGCGCCATCCAGGCGGTCCACGCCGCGGGTGGGCTTCACCGCGACATCAAGGGAGACCACCTCCTGGTGCGTCCCGAGGACGGGCGCACGGTGCTGGTGGGCTTCGGGTCCTGCACCTATCGCGGGGCGCCCATGCTCACCCGCCAGGTCGAGCATCCGGGCACGCCGGAGTACCAGAGCCCACAGTCGCAGCTTCACCAGTGGAGGCACCGCCGCCACACGGGTGCCCGCTACGAGTCGACGCCCTCGGATGACTTGTATGCCTTGGGCGTCACGGCGTATCGCCTGGCGACGGGACGCTACCCGCTCATCGCCGAGGACGTCGGAACGGATGACGACATCGAGGATTACTTCTCCCACTTCCCGGAGATCGTGCCCGCGGATGCACTGGTTCAGCTGAGCCCGGAGCTGGCGCGCTGGATCCGGCAGATGCTCATCGTCGAACCCGAGGAGCGCGGCACCGTGGCGGAGGTGGCCACGGGGATGTCTCTGGCATCGATCAACGAAGGCCCGGAGGCGGACCAGCCCATCATCGCGAAGATGCCCCTGAGGCCCACGGGGCCGGCGACGATGATCGTGGACTCGCTGGATGACCTGCCGTGGCGAAAGAAGCTCAAGAACATGACCATGTGGGCGTTGATTGGCGCTGGCGGCGCGGGCCTGTTGGCCATGCGCCCCCACGAACCGCCCGCGGCCCCGGCGGAGTACGCGCAGGCGGCCGAGGCACCAGCACAGGAAGCGTTCCCCTCAAACTTGGGAGAGGCAGCCCTCGCGCAGCCGCTGGTCACCTTGGAGTACAGGCCCCACAACGGCATCACCGCGCCGTTGCCCTCGGAGCCTCTGCCCGGCCAGCGCCATCCTCCGTGCCAAGGGCCTCAGATCGAGATCAACGGGGCTTGTTGGTACGTCTTGGGGAATGCGTCCCCGCCCTGCGGCGCGTTCGCCTATGAGTGGAGAAAGCGGTGCTACGTGCCCGTCGGGGCTCCGCCACGTCCCTCGAACACTGGAGAGCGGTAGTAGGGGCGTTGCGCTCTAGGAGTAGTTGCTAAGGGCCATCCGCGAAGGAGCGCTTGAAAACACGCCAGTGAAGCCGCAGAAACCCGCCCATGAGTCTTCCGGACGTCATCATCGTGGGCGGCGGTGTTATGGGCTGCGGCATCGCCCTGCGCCTGCGCCAGGCCGGCATGAAGGTCACCGTGCTGGAGCGCTCCATCCCCGGCGCTGAAGCTTCCAGCGCCGCCGCCGGCATTCTCGCTCCTCAGATGGAGTCCGACGGCCCTGGCCCATTCCTCGAGCTCTGCCTCCGCAGCCGCGCGCTCTACGGCGCCCTCGCCGCCGAGCTGCGCGAGCTCACCGGCGTGGACATCGCCTATCTCCCCTGCGGCGTCCTCAAGGCCGGCTTCAATGAAGCGGAGATCCACCACCTGGAGGCCACCGTCGCCTGGCAGAAGGCGCTCGGCCTGCGCGCGGACCTGCTCGATGGAAAGCAGGCCCGCGAGTTCGAGCCCAAGCTCTCCCCCCACGCTCTCGCCGCCGCGCACTTCCCCGACGATCACCAGGTCGACAACCGGCTCCTCGTCCGTGCCCTCTCGATGGCTGCGGCCCGCGTCGGCGCCACCTTCCGCAGCGGCTACGTGCGCGGTGTCATCGAGCAGAACGGGCGCGCCGCCGGCGTTGATCTTGATGGCGATCTCCTCTCTGCCGGCGCCGTCATCGTCGCCGCAGGCTCCTGGTCGGGGCTCGTCCACGGCACCGCACTGGATCCTCACGTCGTCCGCCCTGCCCGAGGACAGATGATCGAGCTGCAGACGCGGCTCCCCGTCACCACGCACATCCTCACCTCCGAGAAGGGCTATCTCGTCCCTCGCACGGACGGGCGCCTCATCGCTGGCAGCACCATGGAGTTCGCCGGCTTCGACAAGCAGGTCACCGCCGAGGGCCTCGCTCGCATCCTCGCCATGGCCCAGGAGCTGTGCCCCGCCCTGGCCACCGCCTCCGTCACCAGCACCTGGGCCGGCTTCCGCCCTTACACGGAGGATAAGCTCCCCATCCTGGGGCCCGGCCCCTTGCCTGGCCTCTTCCTGGCCACCGGCCACTTTCGCAACGGCATCCTCCTGGCTCCCATCACCGCGAAACTCTTGACGCAGTGTCTGCTGGGAGAACGTCCTTCCCTTGATCTCTCGCACTTCCGGTATGACCGGTTCAGTGTTAGGGCCCCCATGTGAAGCAACCTGCTGCACCCTGTATCGGGGGGTAACCAGGAAGGCAGGGAAGGTGGTAAGTTCTCGTACCTATTGGCGATCGAAACCCGGAAACCTCTAGAATCCCTCCCGTGGAAGCCATTCCCCCTGCCCCTCCTCGCATCCTGATCGTGGACGACGATGACTCCGTCCGCGATGTCATCTCCGTCCTCCTCACGGAGGAGGGCTACAACTGCGTGGTCGCCAGCGGCGCCGAGATGGCGCTCGATCTGGCCACCGAAGCAGAGACGCCCCTGGTCATCAGTGACATGAAGATGCCGGGCCGGGACGGTCTCTGGCTGCTCGAGAATCTGCGCGAGCGCCACCCGGACACCTCGGTCATCATGCTCACGGGCTACGGCGACACCGAGTCCGCCGTGGACTGTCTGCGCCGAGGCGCGGTGGACTATCTGCTCAAGCCACCCAAGCTGACGGATCTCATCCGCGCCATCGAGCGTGCGCTGGCCAAGCGCCGCATCGAGCTGGCGCGCAAGCGCTACCAGAAGAAGCTGGAGCACAAGGTGCGCGTCCGCACCGCGGAGCTGCACACCGCGCTGCGCGACATCGCCAACACGTACCAGAACACGCTGCTGGCGCTGGTGGCCGCGCTGGACGCGCGTGAGCATGAGACGTCGGACCACTCGCAGCGCGTGGTGAGCTACACCTCGGCCATCGCGACGCGGATGGGCATTGCCGGCAAGGAGATGGAGGAGATCGGCCGCGGCGCGCTGCTGCATGACATCGGGAAGATCGGCGTGCCGGACGCGGTGTTGCTCAAGCCGGGCAAGCTGACGCCGGACGAGTGGCTGGAGATGCGCAAGCACCCGGACATCGGCTTCCAGATGATCCGGAGCATCCCCTTCCTGGACACGCCGGCGCAGATCGTGCTGTCGCACCAGGAGCGGTGGGATGGCGCGGGCTACCCGCGCAACCTGCAGAAGAACGAGATCCACATCGGCGCGCGCATCTTCGCGGTGGCGGACACGCTGGACGCGATGACGAGCGACCGGCCGTACCGCAAGGGAACGACGTTCGCCAACGCCATCCAGGAGATCAAGCGCTGCGCCAACACGCAGTTCGATCCCGAGGTGGTACGGGCGTTCCTGGACATTGGCGAGGAAGGCCTGGTCCGCATCAAGCTGGAGATGGCCGAGCGCAAGCTCAAGCCTCCCGAGGTCGAGGCACAGGCCCAGGAGGCCGAGGCGGAGCTCGAGCGGCTCAGCGAGGAGGACGACCTGGAGCTGACGCCAGCGCCCTCGCCGTCCACCCCGACGCCCACCCCGCCCTTCTCTGGTAACAAGGTCGCCTGAGCAGCCTCTCCAGTTTTTGGGAGAGGCCTCCGCATGAAGCGCCGTTTCCCCGCCGCGCTTTTGCTCGCATTTCTGGCCGCCTGCAGCACCTCCTCACAGGTGCTGCAAGTGGAGACGGAGCCGCAGCCGAGCATCGTTCACCTTTCAGAGGGTGACCGCACCGCCATCGAGGTAGACGCCGCGGACCTCAAGGCTGCCCTCAGCACGTGGGCCCCCGAGGTACGAACCTCTCCTCACCCTCTCTCAGAGGCAAGGCGCCTGTGGTGGACCCCCTCTCGAAGCGGCGCGTATGCAGGAGTCAGGGGACGTCTGGGGCTCGTCTCCGTAGGTACCGAAGAGGACGTCTCCGCTGTTCCCTTGAGCTCGGAGCCGGCGCGAGCGGACGATGAAGGGGCTCTCCCGAGAGGATGCCCGAGCGGTCGAGCAGGTCCTCATTGAGCTTTATGGCCTTCAGAAGAACGGAGGCACACTGCTGAACCGGATCAACAGCATCGCTCGGTCCAATCCGCGGTACGCCGACCTCTTACGTCGGGGGAAGAAACTGCTTGAGTCCATCGACTACCAAGCGGACTAAGAAGTCCCCCGCGCGGAAGCAGGTGCGCTTCGGCGATATCGTCGAGGTGCGCACCCCGGCCGGACTGGCCTATCTGCAGTACGCCTCCAAGCATCCCTCTTACATGGATACGGTTCGCGTCCTTCCAGGCCTCTTCCCAGAGAGGCCTGCTCCAGAGAAGTTGGAGGCCCTGTCCACCCATGAGGGCTACTTCGCCTTCTACCTGGTCAGCCACGCGGTTCGGCACGGGCTTGCCGAGGTGGTAGCCCATTACCCGATTCCTGCAGGCCTCGAGGCGCCACGCGCCATTCTGAGGCCTGGCTTCATCACACGGGAAGGCACGGTGACGAAGTGGTGGCTGGAGGAGGGCACGCGGGAAACCCTCTTGAACAGAGCGCTTACCCCCGAGGAGAAGCGCCTGTCGCTCGCGGAGATGTGGAACCACGAGTTCCTGGTGCAGCGTCTCTCCGAGCAGTGGCATCCAGAGCACGAGCACGCGAAGCGCCTTGGACCGGCTGGACTCCACACTCCGCACGCGGCCACCCAGGGTCAATCGCCGCGCATGCGCCACTATCTCTACTTCCCGCAGGCCACCGTGGGCAGGAGCGTGGCGGCCGAGCTGCGCCGGCGCGGGTTCACCGTGGAGAGCCGCCAGGGGGCGGACGAAAAGAACTGGCTGGTCCTCGTCGAACACCTCCTAAGCCCAGGCGGCGGGGAGGCTATTTCCATCCGTGAGGAATTGGAGCATCTCGCCGCGGAGCACGCAGGTGAGTACGATGGGTTCGAAACCTCACTTCCAGAGTGAAGCAACGCGTGCATCCCCGCGTTATCAGGACCATAGTCCCCCGCACTTCCGCCCTTCCCCCCTCCGATGACGCCTCTGCCGACAGCCGCCGTGCCCCTGCGAGACCCACTCGCTCCACCTCTCTTGGACGCGCAGGGGCGGCGGATGACGTACCTGCGGCTGAGCATCACCGACCGCTGCAACTTCCGGTGCACGTACTGCTCGCCCGCTTCCTGGGGCGGCAAGAAGGACCTGCTCTCCCCCGCCGAGTTCGCCCGCATCGTCTCCGTCTTCGCGAGCATGGGCATCCAGCGCGTGCGGCTCACGGGCGGTGAGCCGCTCATCCGCCCGGACATCCTGGAGATAGCCCAGCGCATCTCCACCACTCCCGGTGTGCAGCGCGTGGCCATCACCACCAACGCCAGCCACCTCGAGCGCCTCGCCGCTCCCCTGCGCGAGGCCGGCGTCAGCCAGCTCAACATGAGCTTGGACACGCTCTCCGAGGAGACCTTCCGCCGCATCTCCAAGCAGGGAGACTTCGCCGCCACGCTGCGCGGTATCGATGCCGCCGCTCGGGCAGGCTACGACTCGCTCAAGCTCAACGTCGTCGTCATGCGCGGCGTCAACGACAGCGAAGCCCCGGCCCTCGTCCGCTACGCCCACGAGCGCGGCATCACCCCGCGCTTCATCGAGCTGATGCCCTTCGGCCAGGGCACGCCCGTGCCGAGCGCGGAGCTCGTCGAGCAGATCCAGGCCGCGGGCGTGCCGCTTGCCACCGAGCCAGAGGACACCCTCAGCGCCGCCGCCAGCATCACCTCGGGCCCGGCGCGCTACTGGCGCTCGCCCACGGGCCGCGTGGGCTTCATCTCTCCGCTCACCCAGAACTTCTGCGGCGGATGCAACCGCGTGCGCGTGGCCTCCAATGGAGACCTGCGCAGCTGCCTCGGCGGGCGCGCCCAGGCGCCGCTGCACCAGCTCATCCGCGGCGGCGCCTCGGATGCGGAGCTGGCCTTGGCCGTCCGCCGTGCCCTGGGAGAGAAGCCGGACGGCCACCGGTTCACAGAGGCCGGTAGCGCGTCCACCCTGCTGCCCATGATGGGCATCGGCGGCTGAGGCCCGCCCTTACTTCAACAGCCGGATGTTGGCCGGGTAGCGGTACATCTCCCCGTTATTGGCCTTCATCGCGCCGATGATGTTGAGGACGAAGGCGGCGATCCCGACCACCAAGGCGAGGATGGCCGGGATGATCAGGCACGAGCCGAGGATGCCGATCCAGACGACGATCGTCACGGTGATCGTGAAGTTGAGGGCCTCCTTGGCCTGCGCCTCGACCCACTTCGACTCCTTGCCCTTGATGAGCATGACCAGGAGCGGGCCCAGGAACGGAAGCGTGATGAAGCTCGCGAAGATCCCGCTCAGGTGCGCCAGCATGCCCCAGGTCTTCTCGTCCTGGGTCGGCGCCGGTGAACCCGTCAGGAACGACTGCTCTCTCTGCTGCTGATCCATGACACAGCCCCTCAAAAGTCGGTGAGACGCGTACCGCGCCTCACCCCCTTTTAGTCAACGAGGGCCTCCCCTGTCACGTGACGGACAATCAACGCCGGGTTCTCAGCGGTAGATCTCACCTCCCGTTTGTTTGAACTCCTCGCTCTTCTCGGCCATGCCGGCCTCCAGGGCCTTCTCCGGCACCACGCCGCTCTTCTCCGCGAAGTCGCGCACCTCCTGGGTGATCTTCATGGAGCAGAACTGCGGGCCGCACATGGAGCAGAAGTGGGCCACCTTGGCGCCCTCGGCCGGCAGCGTCTCGTCGTGGAAGGCCCGGGCGCGCTCGGGATCCAGCGAGAGATTGAACTGATCCTCCCAGCGGAACTCGAAGCGGGCCTTGGACAGCGCGTTGTCTCGCGCCTGCGCCCCCGGGTGCCCCTTGGCCAGATCCGCCGCGTGCGCCGCGATCTTGTAGGTGATGACGCCCTCCTTCACGTCATCCCGGTCTGGCAGCCCCAGGTGCTCCTTGGGCGTCACGTAGCAGAGCATCGCCGTGCCGAACCAGCCGATCATCGCCGCGCCAATGCCGCTGGTGAAATGGTCATACCCCGGCGCGATGTCCGTCGTCAGAGGCCCCAGCGTGTAGAACGGCGCCTCGTGGCAGATGGCCAGCTGCTTCGTCATGTTCTCCTGGATGAGGTGCATGGGCACGTGGCCGGGGCCCTCGATCATCACCTGCACGTCGTGCTTCCAAGCGATCTTCGTCAGCTCACCCAGCGTCTCCAGCTCGCCGAACTGCGCCGCGTCGTTGGCATCCGCGATCGAGCCCGGCCGCAGGCCATCGCCCAGGCTGAAGCTCACGTCGTACGCCTTCATGATCTCGCAGATCTCCTCGAAGTGCGTGTAGAGGAAGTTCTCCTGGTGGTGGGCCAGGCACCACTTGGCCAGGATGGAGCCACCCCGGCTGACGATGCCCGTGAGCCGCTTCGCCGTCAGCGGGATGTACGCCAGCCGCACGCCCGCGTGGATGGTGAAGTAGTCCACTCCCTGCTCGCACTGCTCGACGAGCGTGTCCCGGTAGATCTCCCAGGTCAGCTCCTCCGCCTTGCCGCCCACCTTCTCCAGAGCCTGATAGATGGGCACCGTGCCGATGGGCACCGGCGCGTTGCGGAGGATCCACTCCCGCGTCTCGTGGATGTTCCGGCCCGTGGACAGGTCCATCACCGTGTCCGCGCCCCAGCGGATGGACCACACCATCTTCTCGACCTCTTCCTCGATGGAGGAAGTCACGGCCGAGTTGCCGATGTTCGCGTTGATCTTCACCAGGAAGTTGCGGCCGATGATCATCGGCTCCAGCTCCGGGTGGTTGATGTTCGCCGGGATGATGGCGCGGCCCCGGGCCACCTCGTCCCGCACGAACTCGGGGGTGATCTTCCGGGGGATGGCCGCCCCCCAGGACTGGCCCGGGTGCTGTGCGGAGAGCGCTGCCTCCACCTTCAGGTTCTCGCGCACCGCCACGAACTCCATCTCCGGAGTGATGAGGCCCTTGCGCGCATAGTGCAGCTGCGTGACGTTGTGCCCCGGCTTCGCAACCTGCGGCTTGCGGCGGTGGGCGAAGCGCAGGCCCGCCAGGCGCGGATCCGCCTCCCGGAGCCGGCCGTACTCGGAGGTAATCCCTGGCAGCTCCTCGGTGTCCCCTCGGGCCGCGATCCAATGAGAGCGGATGGGCGCGAGGCCCTCCTTCAGATCGATCCGCGCCTCCGGGTCCGTGTACGGGCCGCTGGAGTCATAGACGTAGACCGGCGGGTTCTGCGTCACCGGCGAGTCGGGACGGTGGCCCTGGTGGGTGGGCGTCTGGCTGATCTCGCGCATGGGCACGCGCACGTCCGCGTGGCGCTCCCCGGGGACATACACCTTGCGCGAGGCGGGCAGCGGCCCCCGGGAAATCCCCTCGAGCACCTTGCCATCGACCTTGAGGCTTCTCGACGCTCCGCTCATCTGCATCCTCCCTGGTGGCGGTACGGGAGGCAGGCAAGCGGCACAGCGCCCGCCGCTTCCCTCCGCCGGTATGACCCGGTTCAGGTTCCAAGGGTCCGGCCGGTACCACGGCCGTCTCAGCCCCTGATGGGGGCACCCCTAGCGACGGGGGCGATGTACCCCACGGGGTCTGCCGCGGCAACCCCGGGGCGCAAGTTCTGCGGGGTAGCAGGCACCCGCGCAAACCTTGCGTGCACTCCCAGCCAACCCCACCGTCCTTCAGGGAGCCCGGGGCTTGGATCCGATTGTGCATAAGGGGCCTTCACGACTTGCTGTCCTTGGAGCGACCTGACCTATGAAGATCGTTAGCGAGCTGATGACCCGAGAGCTGGTGACCCTGAAGGAGACCCAGAACCTCGCAGTCGCGGATGAGCTGCTCCGCCTGAACCGCATCCGCCACCTGCCCGTGGTGCGTGAGGGCAAGCTCGTGGGCCTCATCACCCATCGCGACTTGATGAAGGCCACGGGCCTCAAGTGCCCGGATCCCGTCAAGCAGCCCCTGTGGGCCTCGGACATCATGAGCCGCCAGGTGCGCACGGTCGGGCCGGAGACACCCCTGAGGGATGCCGTGAAGGTGATGCTCGACAACAAGTTCGGCTGCCTGCCCGTCGTCGGCGAGGGCGGCACCCTGGTGGGCATCCTCACGGAGGCGGATCTGGTCCGCTACGCGCAGCACCTCATCGCCGACCTGGACCGCATGAGCGAGGCCGCCGAGTACGAGGAGTAGCCCTCTCCCGAGCCTCCCCACCTCGAAAGGCACGAGCGCCCATGGCCATTGTCTTCGGAACGGACTTCTCGGAGCACGCCTCCGTGGCGGCGCTCGCCGCGGCGGCCCTGGCCCGCCGGATGGGTGAGCCACTCCACCTGGTGCACGTCCTCGACTTGGGGAGCGCTGTCAGCTCGGCCACGCTCGTGGATGCGATGCGACGCGAGGTCTCCGCGCGCCTGGAGCAGCAGTCCGGCGAGCTCCGCAAGCGCGGCATCGAGGTGAAGGGCCACCTGCTGGACGGCGCCCCAGACGAGGTGCTCGTGGAGCTGGCCATGCAGGTCCACGCCTCACTCATCGTGCTCTCGCACCATGGGCAGCGGGCGCCGCGGTGGCGGATCGGCAGCGTGGCGGATCGCGTGGTTCAGGCGGCGCGCTGCCCGGTGCTGGTGCTCAAGGCGCCCCAGCCCATCGAGTCGTGGGCAGCAGGGTTGCGCTCGCTGCGCCTGCTCCTGGGGCTCAACTTCTCGGGGCCGTCGGATGCTGCGGTGGCGTGGGTGCGGCGCATGAGGGCGCTGGGCCCGTGCGAGGTGATTGCCGCCCACCATTACTGGGGCGCGGACGCACATGCCCGCTACGGCCTGCCCCTCTCTCCCGAGGCGGAGGTGACGCCCGAGGCCGAGCAGGCGCTCCGGCGCGATCTGACCGCGCGTCTGGGTGACATGCCCGGCAGTGGCTCCGTCTGGGTGCACTTGCAGCCCGGGCTGGGGCGCCCCTCCGAAGCGTTGGTCCAGTTGGCGCGCAAGGAGGCCGTGGATCTGGTGGTCGTGGGCACGCACCAGCGCTCCGGCACGAGCAAGTTGTGGCACGGCTCCGTCTCGCAGACGGTGCTGCATGACTCGCCCTCCTCCGTGCTCTGCGTGCCCGCCAGCGCCGCCATGATGCGGACCATTCCCCATCTGCGCCGGGTGCTGGCTCCGACGGATCTCTCCGAGCTGGGCTCCGGCGGGGTGCGCCACGCCTACTCCCTGGCCCCGGCGGGCGGCACCGTGCACCTGCTCCATGTCCTGTCTCCGCCTGCGGGAGCGCCTCCGGTCGGCACCGGCTATGTCCTGCCAGAGCCCACCTCCGCCGACGAGCGTGCCGAGCGAGAGCGGCTCTCCACCGAGCTGCGCGCACTCATCCCTCCCGAGGCCACCCTGCGCGGCATCACCTCGCGCATCGAGCTCATCACTGGCCGCAAGGTCTCTGAAGCCATCTGCCAGGCCGCTGAGCGGCTGGACTGCGATGTCATCTGCCTGGCCACCCACGGGCGCTCGGGGCTGACGCGCGCCCTGGCTGGCTCGGTGGCCCAGGAGGTGCTGCTGAACGGCACACGGCCGGTGTTCATCGTCCGCCCTCCTCGGGATGAGTAACGGATGAGCGCCCCCCCTTCCCCCGCAGTCGCGGAGGCCCTCCCGGCCTCACCGGCCTCCTCACCTCGAAGCTGGATCCGCCCCGCCGCGGCCGTGGCGGGCGTCACCGCGAGCCTCTTGGTGGCATGGCTGAGCGTGGACAGCCCCATCATCGCCCGCTCGATCGTGATTGCCGGCGTGTGCCTGACGCTGTGGCTCACCGAGCTGGTCCCCCCCTTCGTCCCCACCCTGCTGCTGCTCGGGGCCACCGCCGCGCTGCTGGGCCCGCTGGATACCAGCTACCGCCTGCCCGCCGTGTTCGCGTGGTGCGCCGATCCCGTGCTCGCGCTCTTCCTGGGTGGCTTCACGCTGGAGGTGGCCGCCTCGCGGCACGGCCTGGACGCAGCGGTGGCGCAGCACGTGGTGAGGCTGGCCCACGGGAGCCGGCGCCTGCTGATGATGCTGATCATCGCCGGGGTGGCCTTCCTCTCCATGTGGATG
Organism: Hyalangium minutum; assembly: GCF_000737315.1. Lineage (GTDB taxonomy): Bacteria > Myxococcota > Myxococcia > Myxococcales > Myxococcaceae > Hyalangium > Hyalangium minutum. Next base: position 341,293 of record NZ_JMCB01000004.1, on the reverse strand, counting down.
TCGAACATCGCCGCCGCGTCGATGATGCTCGCCTCCCTGCGACCCCTGCTCCAGTCCTCCCAGGACGCGGCCCTGCGCCGGGCCCTGCTGCTGTCCGTGGCCCTGGGGGCGAACTTCGGAGGGCTGGCCACGCCGGTGGGCACCGGTCCCAATGGGATCGCCATCTCCGCGGCCGCGCCCTATGCCCATGTGACGTTCGTCCAGTGGATGGCCTTCGCGCTCCCCCTCACCGGGCTCATGCTCGGGGTGGGCTTCTTCATCCTGGTGGTGGGCTACAAGGTCCGCGGTCGCTTCGAGCTCCCCGCCGCCCCGGCCCAGAAGCTGAGCCCCCATGCGCGCTGGGTGCTCGGCGTGTTCGCCGCCTGCGCCACCCTGTGGCTCAGCGAGCCCCTGCACGGTCTGTCCGCGCCGCTGGTGGCGCTGGGCGCCGTGGTGGCCCTCTTCGGCACCGGCCTGCTGCGGCGCGAGGATCTGGGCAAGGTGGATTGGTCCACCCTCATCCTCATCGCTGGGGGCATCGCTCTGGGGCGGCTGGTGGAGCACTCCGGCGTGGTGGCCACGGCCCTGAGAGGCGTGGACTGGAGCACCTGGCCCCAGCTGGCCCAGGCGGGAGTGCTCGTCAGCCTGGCCGCCGTGCTGGCGGCCCTCATGAGCAACACCGGCACGGCCGCGCTGCTCATCCCCATCGCCGTGCAGCTCTTCCCCTCCGCCTCCATGCCCATCCTCGTGGCCGTGGGCTGCTCCTTCGGCATCCCCTTTGTCATCAGCACCCCGCCCAACGCCATGGTCGCCGGAGAGGGCGGCGTGGACTCCGGAGACCTGCTGCGCGTGGGGCTTCCCCTGATGGTGCTCGGCTGCCTGGTGGTGACACTGACAGGCCCTTGGGTCCTCCGTCTCTTCGGTCTGCCATGAGCTCGCTTGGCATGTGCGTTGAATGGATGACCTCCCAAGCTGCCGTAGGAGCCCTCCCATGACCTCCATCGCCGTCACCGAATTCGAGACCCGCCTGCAGTGGCAAGGATCGCAGTGGGTCCTGCTCACCAGCGAGCACGCCCCGGCACTGCCGCTCGCCGCCCGTACCGGCGGCCATCCTCACGAGGACCGATGGTGTCCCGAGACGCTGCTCGTGGGCGCCCTGGAAGGACGCATCCTGCAGATGTTCCTGCAGCAGGCCCGGGCCGAGTCGCTCGACATCGTGTTCTACCAGAGCACCGCCATGGGCCGGCGCGTGGAGGGCCCGGGCGGCCTGCCCCACTTCACGGACTTCATCATCCGGCCTCACGTCGCCGTCCGCTCCGAGCAGGACGCGGAGCGGGTGAGAACCCTCTTCGAGGAGCTGCCGGGCCGGTGCTTCCCCAGCTCCATGATGCACCTGGCGCCCCGCATCGAACCGGTCGTGGAGGTCTGGGAGGACGGCCCCCGCGTCCCCTCGCCTCTCTAGAGAGAGCACCCGCTGTTCCACCCCCTGTCGCGGCCTCCCGGGCCGTGCCGCCAAGCCGCCCCCTTTCCTCGCCGCTTGCTAGTGTGAGCTTCCCCTTATGGCCGCTGAACGCATCCTGGTCGTCGACGACGAAGACAACGCCCGCCGAGCCATCGGCACCATCCTGGGCGAGGAGGGCTACGAAGTCGCCGAGGCCTCCAATGGAGTGGACGCGCTGTCGCGCATCACGGACTTCTCTCCCGCCGTGGTGCTGTCGGACGTGCGCATGCCGCAGATGGACGGGCTTACCCTGCTCAAGAAGGCCCGCGAGCAGGGCTCGGACGCCACCTTCGTGATGATGACGGCCTTCGCCAGCGTGGAGACGGCCGTCGAGGCCATGCGCGCGGGCGCTGACAACTACCTTGTCAAGCCGCTGGACGCGGACGCGGTGCTCGTCATCCTCGGCAAGGCGCTGGAGAAGCGCAGCCTGCGCCGCGAGGCCGAGTCGCTGCGGGATCAGGTGCGCCAGCGCGCGCGCTTCCACAACATCGTCGGGGACTCGCCCCAGCTGCAGGGTGTCTATGACGTGGTGAAGCGCGCGGCGGGCACGCGGGCCACGGTGCTCATCCTCGGCGAGTCCGGCACGGGCAAGGAGCTCATCGCCCAGGCGCTGCACCAGGAGTCTCCGCGCAAGGACAAGCCCTTCATCCGGGTGCACTGCGCGGCGCTGTCCGAGAACCTGCTGGAGAGCGAGCTGTTCGGCCACGAGAAGGGCTCCTTCACAGGCGCCGCGGCGCGCAAGGAGGGCCGCTTCGAGTTGGCGGACGGCGGCACCCTCTTCCTGGACGAGATCGGCGAGATCTCCCCCTCTGTGCAGGTGAAGTTGCTGCGCGTGCTGCAGCAGCGCGAGTTCGAGCGCGTGGGTGGCATCCAGACGCTCAAGGTGGATGTGCGCATCGTCGCCGCCACGCACCGGGATCTGGCCGCCGAGGTGAAGGCGGGCCGCTTCCGCGAGGACCTCTTCTATCGGCTCAACGTCGTCTCCGTCACCCTGCCTCCTCTGCGCGAGCGCAAGAGCGACATCCCCCCGCTGGTGAACCACTTCCTGGAGAAGTATGGGGAGAGCTACGGCAAGCAGGTGAAGGGGCTGGCCCCGGGCACGCTGCAGGCGCTGCTCGCCCACGACTGGCCGGGCAACATCCGCGAGCTGGAGAACGCCATCGAGCGCGCGATCGTGCTGGCACAAGGGAGCGAGCTGACCACGGACGATCTGCCTCCCGTGCTACGGGGCCCCCGGCCGTCGGGCTCCTCGTCGAACAACCTCATCCCCGGCGCCTCCATGGCCACCATCGAGCGGGAGGCCATTTTGCGCACATTAGAGATGGTGCAGGGCTCCACCAGCCGGGCAGCGGAGATCCTGGGCATCAGCGTGCGAAAGATTCAGTATCGTCTTAAGGAGTACAGCAGCGGAAAGACGCCCACGACGCATGAGGCCGAGGAGGAGTCCGCTGCGGAGTCGGGAAGCTGATCGGAGGGACGCGTGGGGTTCTGGCTCGAGACATTGATTGGAATGGTGGTGATGGTCGTTCTCGTGGTGCTCTTGGGCCCAGGGCTCTGGAGCTCGCGCGTGGACATCCACAAGTCCGACGACAAGTCTCGGGACAAGCCCCCCCCTCCCAGTGCGCCGTAACTGAAGGCCCAGCCGTCAGGGCTGGGCGGCGGCGCGGACAAACTCCCGCACCTCGCCCTGCCAGTCGCCTCGCCAGAGCAGGGGCAGCACGCTCCCGTGCTCGTCCGTCCACCTCACCGCGTGCGTACCCACCCACTCCAAGCGGCGCACGCGCGCTACCGCATGCGTGAAGGTGGGGCCCCAGGAGAACTCCCCGTCCGGGCTGAGAATCACCCACACGCTGCGCGCCGCATCCTCTGTGGGATCGTGAACCACCACGGTCGCATGCATCGCGAAGGCCTTCGCGTGCGCCAGTGCCACGGGCACCAGATCCAGGTGTGCGTTGCTGATGTGCAGCGCCAGCACGCCGTGGGTCGCGAGGTGGCCACGGTAGAGCGCGACGGCCTCCTCGGTGATCAGGTGCATGGGGATGGCGTCCGAGCTGAAGGTGTCCACCGCGAGCACGTCGAAGCCCTGCGCCTGTTCCCGCTCCAGTGAGATGCGCGCGTCTCCCTCTACGATCTCCACGCGCGCGGCGGTGTCCGCGAGGTAGCTGAAGTAGCCACCCTGCCCTCGCGCCAGGGAGATGACCTGGGGGTTGATCTCGTAGAAGCGCACCGAGTCCTCGGCCTCGGCCAGCGCGGCGGTGGAGCCCACGCCCAGCCCGAGCACCCCGAAGCGCAGCCCCGGCGGCAGCCCCACGGCCTTGCGCAGGCGGCGGTGCTCGGCCACAGCCAGTCCCAGCCCGCTCTCCGGGGTGAAGTAGGACATGGGCTGCCGCCGCCGCATGGACTCGGTGTACTGGACGCCGTGGGCGATGGCGCCGTGCTTGAGCGTGAAGCGGTGCTCGGCGGGCTTGTCCCGTCCCTGCTCCAGCACCTGCACCACGCCGAAGAAGTTCCGCGCAGAGAGCAGGCTCTCGCGCTGGAGCTCCTTCACGGCATCGGTCAGGCGCACGGCCACAAAGATGAGGAGGAAGATGCGCACAGCACGCCGCAGCCGCTCCACCCGCTCCTCGGCGGCAAAACCCGGAAGCATGGTGAGCAACGAGACGAGGCAGCACGCCCCGAGCGCGAGCGGGTACTCCGCGAACGTCGAGAAGACCCGAGGCGCCACGAGGCTGACGAACACCCCTCCGAGCACACCACCCACCGACACCCAGAGGTAGAAGGCACTCAGGTGCCGAGGCGCAGGCCGCAAGCGGTACAGCTCACCATGGCACACCATGCCCCCAGCCAGCAGGGCGCCGCCGTAGGCCAGGAGCTGGAGGCTCATCGGCGTGTGCGGCCCTGACACGAGCACCCACGTCACACCAGCCACCGCGCCGATGAGCAGCAGGGAGAACACCGCGCGCGAGTACAACCCGTCACGCTCGAAGGTGAGGATGAAGGTGAGCAGGTACAGCGCGAGCGGCAGCACCCACAGGAACGGCCCAGCCGTCACATCCTGCGAGAGCTGATTCGTGGTCGCCAGCAGCAGCACGGACGCGCACGCGCTCAACCCCAGCCACGCCAGCGTGCGTCCCAGTCCGGGCCGCGTGCCCTCCTCCTGTGGCGAGGGCGCTGGCTCGGAGGCAGTGCTCTCTCCAGGAGTGGCCACTCCTGCCGTCCACAGCTCCCTCGCGCACGCGGCGCACCCCACGGCGAAGATCCCGAAGCCCACCGCCCACGCCCAGCCCTGCACGCCACGCGGCACGGCAGGCTCTACGAGGAAGGGGTAGCTCAGCAGCGCGAGCAGGGAACCCGCGTTGGACAGCGCATAGAGCCGGTACGGGGCCACACCCGGCCTCACCCGGGCGAACCAGCTCTGCAGCAGCGGCGCCGAGGTGGACAGCACGAAGAAGGGCAAGCCGATCGTCACCGTCAACATCGCCAGCAGGCGCCCCGTGAGTCCCTCCGCTCCAGACGGCCGCCACTCCGGCCCGGGCGCCACGGGCGAGCCTCCCCACAGGGCCCGCGCGGCGAGCACCACCACCGTGAGCCCCAGCAGCCCCAGGTGCAGCTTCACCTGGGAGCGAGGCGTCAGCCGCGTGGCCACGACGTGCGCGTAGGCGTAGCCCGCCAGCAGCGCGGCCTGGAAGAAGAGCATGCACGCGGTCCACACGGCCGGCGTCCCGCCGAACCACGGCAGCGCGAACCGCCCTACCAGCGGCTGGACGCCGAACAGCAGGAAGGCGCTCGCGAAGAGCGTGAACGCGTACCGGGACACCCCGGCAGCCTACCCCACTGGTTGCGCCGGTGCAGGAGCCCCCTTGGACAGCCACAGCACGAAGCGGGCGCCGCCCCCAGGCGCCTCTCCTACCTCGAGCGTTCCGCCATGCTGCGTCACGATGGCGTGCACGATGGGGAGCCCCAGGCCCGAACCCTGCGCCTTCGTGGTGAAGAAGGGCTCGAAGATGCGATCACGCACCGCGACAGGAATCCCAGGCCCCGTGTCGTCCACGGTCACCCAGATGCCCCGGGAGTCCTCGCTCGCCGAGAGCCGGACCTCGCCGCCCTCCGGCGTGGCATCCAGCGCATTGAGTGTCAGGTTGATGAGCACCTGGCGCAGCCGCTCCTCCTCACCGAGCACCCGGGAGATGGGAGAGGGCAGCACCACCTCGAGCTTGACCTTCCGCGCCTCGGCCTGGCTGCCCAGCAGATCCCCCACGCGGCGCAGGAGCGCCTCCACCTCCACCGGCTCCGGCCGGAACTCGCGAGGCCGCGCGAACTGGAGGAAGTCCTCCAGGATGTGATCCAGTCTGCGGATCTCGTCTCGCACCAGCCCCAGCGGCTCGAGCAGCGGGCCCTGCTGACCTTCGGGGAGCTTGCGCACCCTCCGCTCCAGCACGGACAGCTGCAGCGCCGCCGCGTTCAGCGGATTGCGGATCTCGTGCGAGAGGCCTGCGGTCATCGTGCCCACCGCCGCCAGCTTCTCCGTCATCTGGGCGCGCCGGGCCAGCACCCGCTTCTCCCCGTGCAGGCGCACCTGCCGCATGGCCTGCTCCAGCGTGAGCAGCAGCTCCTGGGGCGCGCACGGCTTCATCAGGTAGGCGCACGCGCCCGCCCGCACCGCCGCCATCGCCGTCTCCAGGGTGGCGAAGCCGGTGAGCAGCACCACCTCGGACTCCGGCATCGCCTTCTTCAGCTCGGCGGCCAGCGAGGTGCCTTCTCCGTCTGGCAGACGGAGATCCACCAGCGACACATCGAAGCCCTCCTTCGCGCGCTCGCGCGCGGCCTGGCAACTGCTCGCGACGCCGACCTCATAGCCCGCGTCGCTCAGCAGTTCCTGGAGGTTGTCGAGAAAGGCCGCGTTGTCGTCCACCACCAGGACACGTGCGTGGCGCAGCTCGGGGCTCATACGGCACCCAGACGCGCGGTATGCGCCCGCTCCAGCGCATGCACCAGCGCGGCGGTGTCGAAGGGTTTGGCGAAGACGCCGGCGGCACTCTCCAGCGGAGCCAGCTCCGGGTAGGCGGTGACGACGAAGAGGGGCATCTCCGGGAAGCGGGCGCGGAGCCGGCGCAGCGCCTCGCCATCTGGGCCGCCCGGCAGGCGCAGATCCACCAGGGCCGCGAAGGGCTTCACCATGGAGAGCTGCTCCGTCTCCAGCACCGAGCGGGCCGTCACGCACGAGAAGCCCCGTGTGCGGAGCACCTCGCTCAGGTTGTCCGCCATCGCGGGATCATCCTCCACCAGCGCCACCAGCCCATCCCGCCTCGCGCTCGACAGCAGCCCCATCAGCGTGGGCAACGGAACCGGCTTGGGCAGCACGGCCAGCAGGCCCTCCCGGCGCGCCGCTTCCAGATCGTTCTCACCCGGATAGGCGGTGATGACCACGGCGGCGATCCCCGGATCCACCTTGCGGATGTGGTGCACGGCCGCCGCGCCGCTCATGCCCGGCATCTTCATATCCGTGAGCAACACGTCGAAGCGCTGGGACTTCGCCAGCGAGAGCGCCTCGACGCCGTCCGTGACCACCGTGGCCAGGCTCCCCGAGTCCCGAAGAATCTCGGCGATGTTCTCGGCGAAGGCCTTGTTGTCATCGAGAAGGAGGAAGTTTCTCATGAAGCACCCTCTAGGACACGAGCGGCAACCGCAGCACGAAGCGCGCGCCGGCCCCGCGCTCCGGGCGGGGGGAGTATGAGATGGAGCCGCCGTGGCGCTCGAGGATGCGCTTGACGAGCGGCAGGCCCAGGCCAATACCGCGCGCCTTGGTGGTCATCAACGGCTCGAAGAGCCTGCGGCGGATGGTCTCGCTCACCCCCGGTCCGGAGTCCTCCAGCGCCAGCTCCACCATGTCCGGCAGCACCTTGGCCGTCAGCTCCACCGTTCCCGAGTCCCCCACGGCCTGGATGGCGTTCTCCAGCAAGTTGAGGAAGACCTGCCGGAGCTGGTGGGGATCTCCCTGCAGCGTGGGCAGCGCCTCCAACCCCCGTGCGGTCACCGTCACCTGCGCAGGGGGATGGACGGCGCTGGCCGCGCTCTGCCACACCTCCGCGAGCTGCATGGGCTCCCGCTTCAGGGGCCGGTCGCGGATCATGTCCAGCAGGTCCGAGACGATGCGGTTGGCGATGGTCACCTGCTCGCCGATGCGGTCCAGGTGCTTGACCGTGCGCTCATCCGGCGTGGTCTGGCGGCCCTTGAGGATGAAGAGCGAGGTCTCGATGACGCCCAGCGGGTTGCGCAGCTCGTGGCCAATGGAACCCACCAGCTGGCCGAAGGTGGAGAGGCGCTCGCTGCGGGCCTGCTGCGCGAGCAGATCCTCCCGGTACGTGTGGAGCATGATGGCCAGCTCCAGATCCAGGATCTTGGCCATGGCCCCGCGGATCGCCGCCAGCTCCTGGGGCTTGTCCCGGTAGTTGTCGTCGATGACCGCGTTGAACTCCTGCCTGAGCACGTTCATCGCTCCAAACATGTAGTGCTGCGGAAGCGAGATGCGCACGTGCTTACGGCCAATCCGGCAGCGCATCTCGTAATAGGACTCATCCCACGGACCATGCAGCAGTTGCTCCATCCAGAGCTGCAGCTCGCCCCTCAGGTGGCCCACCTGGCTCTCGCCGCCCTCGAGGGCCGTGCGGGCTCCCTCGTGCTCGAGAATCCGGGCGTAGAACACCTTGGCGATCCGTGCGAAGTGATCGCGCGCGACAGTATGGAAGGAGAGCAGGGCCCGCTCATCTTCCGTGCTGAAACCCACGTACCTTTTCAGCTCCTCGAACAAGGTCTCCGCCATAGGCAGCAGACTACCGCCGGTCCGGGTCCAGGGAAGCGCTTCTGTCAGGCAAACGCCCCCGCTCGCTTGGGTTTCACCCAGCGATGGGAGCCTTCGCCCAAGGCAGTTGCTCCACCCGGCAGCCCGCCTCGCGCGCCAGCTCCATGAGCAGCAGCTCGCGGTGCACTCGCAGTTCCAACCGGGTGCGCTGCTGATGCTTGAGGAAGTGCAGCCCGTGCGTCACCTCGAGCATGGTGGCCTCGGCCGAGGACAGCGCCAGCAGCGCCCCGCCCAGGGCCTCCTCGGCTGCGGGCAGCAGCTGGCGCTCCATGGAGTCCAGGCGCCGCTCCACCCCCTCCAGCCGGGTCAGCACCTGCTCCACCCCAGGGCTCAGCGGCCCCGCCCGGCCCGTGTGCGCGAAGACAATGGCCACCAGCGCCTCCCGGTCCAGCGGCCCATCCGGGGACCAGGGCGGCGCCAGCTCTCCCTCGAGGAGGGCGTGCTCTGGATCGGTCCGGCCCCGCTCCTCGAGCAGCTCCACCCGAGCATCCACCAGCGCCTGGATCTCCTGCTCGGCCGCCAGCAACTCCGCCTCGAGCTGCACGCGCTCGTGCGCGTAGATGATGCCCTGGGGCACCTGCGCCGCGATCTGGATGATCGTCCCCAAGAAGTCCCGCGAGCCCTCTTCCAGCAGGCGCGCCTCCCGGTTGAAGCGCAGCCACAGCGCGACGCGCGCCTCGTCCTTCCCAGGCTCCTCGAGGAAGCGAGGGAGGCTGGTGCCCTGCGGCAGCGGCTCGGCGGCCCGGATAGGGCGGGGGCGAGGGTTCTGGACCGGAATCCTGGAGCCGGGCTCCAACCCTGCCGCCTGGCTGGCGGTGGTGAGCAGGAGCGTGGCGAGCAGGAGCAAGGGAACGCTGCGGGTAACCATGTAGGACTCCGTACCGGGAGTGCGCCCGGTCCCGAGTCCTTCAGCAAAGCTCGCGCCACCATTCTTCCTGGGTGTCCCCGGGTGAAACACGCAGGTTTTGCGGGGGGCCTCGTCAGCCGCGCAGCCACTGCGCGCCTCCTCGGGTCAATCTCCGCGAGGCTGGGGAGACGTGATAGAGGAAGACCATGAATGCAGAGGTGCTTGGCCGCCGCTACCAGGTCCTGGACGTTGTCGGTCGGGGAGGGATGGGGACGGTCTACCTCGCACGGGATCGGCTCGCGGGCGTCGTGGCGCTGAAGCGGCTTCACCGCTCGGTGGAGGAGCTGGCGGACGAAGCCACCCGCAGCCTGGGCGCCAAGACACAGCCCCCGGAGATCGCGCTGGGGCTGGCGGACGAGTTCAAGGTCCTCACCTCCCTGCACCACCCGCACGTCATCAGCGTGTTGGACTACGGGTTCGATGACCAGGCACGCCCCTACTACACGATGGACCTGCTCAAGGGCGCGCGGACCATCACCGAGGCGGGCAAGGAGCAGCCGCACGAGGTGCGCGTGGGCCTGCTGGCGCAGGTGCTCCAGGCGCTGGCGTACATGCACCGCTGGGGCGTCATCCACCGTGATCTGAAGCCGGCCAACGTGCTGGTGGTGGATGGCCAGGTGAAGGTGCTCGACTTCGGCCTGGCCATCGCCCGCGAGCGGCTGGACGGCCAGGGCATGGTGGGCACTCCCGGCTTCGTGGCGCCGGAGCTCTTCGAGGGGCAGCCGGCGTCAGCGGCCTCGGATCTGTTCAGCCTGGGGATGGTCGCCTACCGGCTCTTCGCGGGCCCCAAGGGCTTGCCCGCGGGCTTCGAGGAGAGCGCGCTGGGGCAGGTGCTGCGCAAGCTGAGCGCTCCCGATCCCCGCGAGCGCTACCGCAGCGCCGAGGAGGCCCTGAGCGCGCTGACCGAGGCCACGGGTCACCAGGTCGTCATCGAGACCTCAGCCACGCGCGAGAGCTTCCTCCAAGGTGCTCGCTTCGTGGGCCGCGAGCGCGAGCTGGCGCGCTTCGAGAAAGTGCTCGAGCAGGCGCTGAACGGCAAGGGCAGCGCATGGCTGATCGGTGGAGAGAGCGGCGTGGGCAAGTCCCGGCTGCTCGACGAGGTGCGCACCCTGGCCCTGGTGCGGGGCGCGGTGGCCGTTCGCGGCCAGGGCGTCAGCGGTGGCGGCAGCCCGTATCAGGAGTGGCGCTCGGTGCTGCGCTGGCTGGTGCTGCTGGCCGAGCCCAATGACTTCGAGGCCGGTGTGCTCCGGCCGCTGGTGGAGGACATCGAGGTCCTGCTCGGGCGTGCCGTACCCGCGATCGTCGAGCTGGATCCCGAGATGGCGCAGGCGCGCCTGTTCGCGGTGGTAGAGGATCTGATCCGGCGCGTGCCCCAGCCCACGGTGCTCATCGTGGAGGATCTGCACTGGGCGCACGGTGAGTCGCTGCTCCTGCTGGCTCGCATCTCGGCGCTGGCCAAGACGCTGCCGCTGCTGATCCTCGCCAGCTACCGCGACGACGAGCGCCCCGATCTTCCGAGCCTGATGCCAGTGGCCGAGGTACTGCGGCTGCCCCGGCTCGGCGAGGACGCCATCGCCGTGCTCACCGAGTCGATGATCGGTGCCTCGGGCCGCTCGCCGCAGATCGTGGAGCTGCTACGGCGGGAGACGGAGGGCAACCCGTTCTTCCTCGTGGAGGTGGTGCGAGCGCTGGCCGACGAGAGCGGCCAACTGGCGCGGATCGGCAGTGCGCCGCTGCCCGCCAAGGTCTTCCCGGGTGGCGTGCGGGAGATCGTCCAGCGGCGGCTGGCCAAGCTCCCCCCATCCGCGCGCGAGCTGCTCCAGTTGGCGGCGGTCATCGGGCGCCGCGTGGATCCCAAGATCCTGAGCGTGTGCGCGCCCACCGTGCGCATGGATGCATTCCTGTCCGAGTGCTCCAGCGCGGCGGTGCTGGACTTCTCCGAGGGCCAGTGGCGCTTCGCGCACGACAAGCTGCGTGAGGGCGTGCTCGCGGACTTGCCACCGCGCACCGAGCAGCTGCTCCATCGCCAGGCGGCCACGGCCATCGAGGCGGCGTACCCGGAGTCCCACGACTCGGCGGTGGCGCTCGCGTACCACTGGGGCAAGGCGGGAGACCAAGAGAAGGAGCTCCTCTCCACGCTGAGGGCCGGAGAGCAGGCGTTGGCGGCCTATGCCTGCCGCGAGGCCATCCCGCACCTGGAGCGAGCGCTGGTGCTCCTGGCTCCGGACGGGAGTGAGGTCTCCTCTCTGTCTCCCGAGAAGCGCGCGCGGCTCGGACACATCGAGGCACTGCTGGCGGACGCCTTCTACCAGTTGGGCTTGCTGGACAAGTTCCGCACGCACGCCGAGCGCGCCCTGAGGCACTTTGGCTGGCGTGTCCCCTCCTCTTCCGTGGGCTGGGGCGCGGGAGTGCTCGGACAGATCCTCCAGCGCGTGTCCCAGGCCACGGTGCCCGAGGCTTTCGAGGTCCACGGCGCCGAGCGCGTGAAAGCTCAGGCCGAGGCCGGGCACATCCTGCTGCGGCTCACGGACAACTACATCTATACGCAGGACATGCCGCGGCTGACGTGGGCGGGCCTGCGGACGCTCAACGCCTGCGAGCCTCTGGGCCCCTCCCCCACCCTGGCGCGAGGCTATGCATTGATGTCGGTGGTGGCCTTCAGCCTGCCGCCCACGCGCCGCATCGCGGAGACGTGGATGCGCCGGGCCCAGGAAATGGCCCAGCAAGTGGGCACGCCCATCGACGTGGCGTACGTGCTGTCCCGCAGCGCGGCCAGCGGCATCGGACAGGCCCGCTGGGACGAGTTGGAGGTCTGGGGCAACCGCTCCATCGACACCTCGAGCAGCCTCGGGGACTACCGGTTGACCGAGGAGACGAGCGCCATCCTCACCTGCGCGAACACGTGCCGCGCGAGGTACCGGCGCGCCATCGATCTAGCGAATCGGCTGGAGCAGTCGGCCCGGCGGCGAGGTGCCACGCAGACGCAGCTCTGGGGGCCCGTGATGCGGGTGGGCCCCATGGTGCGGCTCGGGTGCTCCTCGGAGGCCATCGTGACGGTGGTCTCGCAGGTGCCTCACATCGAGGCGAACGTCGAGGCCGCGGAGAAGATCGTCCTCTACGGCACGCTGGGGCTGGCGTGGCTGCGTCAGAACAACCTTGCGCAGGCGCGCCGCATGGCCACGCAGACGCTCCAGGTGCTGCAGTCCATCAAGCCCGCCACCTTCTTCCTGTACCCGGGCATCATCGCGATGAACGAGGTGCACCTCGCCCTCTGGGAGCACACCGCCGAGAACGATCCGGACCGGGAGCAGCTTCTCAAGGAGGCGCGGGATGGCATCCAGATCCTGCGCATGTTCGCGCTGATCCTCCCGTTTGCGCGCTCCTTCGCCTGGCTGTGCGGAGGCAGCGAGGCGTGGCTCTCCGGACGCCAGGCCGCAGCCCGCCATGCTTGGGAACGGGCGCTGGCGGAGGCGCAGCAACACAAGATGCCCTTCGAGGAGGGCTTCGCGCGGCTCGAGCTCGGCCGCCACATGGACGTGCAGGATCCCAACCGGCGGCCGCACTTGCTGAAGGCCCGCGCCCTCTTCTCCGAGCTGGAGATGCCGGACGAGACCGCGCGGGTGCAGGCGGAGCTTGATCGCGGGTGAGGCTCAGCGCGGCGCGTTGAGCACGAGATCGAGCAGCCGCAGCGTCATGCCGCCGGTGAAGTCGATGGTGGCGCCGTTGAACCAGTCCACATCCTCGCCCACGAGCACGGAGACGAAGCGGGCCACCTCCTCGACCGTGCACATCCGGCCGGAGGGATTCATCCGAGCGTGAGCAGCCTCCAGCTTCGCCAGGGCCTCGGGCGAGTAGACGTGCTGGAGCGCGGGCGTCATCACCGTGCCGAACTTGAGCAGGTTCACCCGGTGGCCCTTCGGCCCCAGCTCGAGCGCCAGGTGCCGCACGTAGATCTCCAGCGCGGCCTTGGCGGCGGTGATGAGGCCCGTGTTGTGGAGGAGCGACTCGGTGAGCGGGTTGGTCAGCCCGAGCAGCCTCGCCTGGGGCGCGAGCAGATCCCGCGCCACGAGCGCCTGGATCCAATAGAGGAACGAGTGGGCCATCGCGTTGAAGGTGCGCTCCACCTGCTTGGGGTGGAACTGCTCCTCCCCGCCCGAGACGAAGTGCCCCACCGAGCCGCTGGCCAGCGAGTGGACGAACAGCTTCACGCTCCTCGGCCCTGCCGCCGCCAGCAAGGCGTCGGCGCCCTGAGCCACACCCTCGGGGATCGCGGCATCCCCCCGGTGCATGACGATGCGCCGGCCGGTGGCGGCCACATCCTGCTCCACCCGCTGAGCCTGCTCCAGGTAACGCCCTCGGTGCACGCCGAACACGTTGAACTCCCGGGAGCGAGCCACCTCCAGGGCGATGGCGGCCCCCGTCCCTGACGAGGCCCCCAGGACGACTGCCCACTGCCCCGTACTCATCGCGACTCCTTCTGGCCTCGCGCCCGATCCATGAGCACCTGGACGGCGCCGCGAACCTCTTGGTGCAGCTCCATCAACGCGGCCTTGTCCGCCGGATCGATCTTCCCCCTGAGGTGCCGCTCGATCGGCTCGCCAACGAGCTGTGTCACCTTCACTGGGAACGACAGCGAGAGCGGCCACACACCCGTGAGGCCCAGCCCCAGCCACACCGGAAGACCCGCGGGCACACCGAGCCTGCGCCCAAGCTTGTAGCCGTTGTTGAGTCCCAGATAGGTGTCATCCACGCCGTTACCGGCCACGGGGACGATGGGCAGGCCATGCCGGATGGCCATGCGCAGGTACCCGAGCCGGTCACCCCAGTCCACCCGGTAGCGGTGGCGGAAGCTGCGGCATCCCTCGCGCGTCCCGCCGGGCTGGACGAGGACGTGCTCGCCCCGCGCCACGGCGTCAACGATCTCGGGCCCATCTCCGGTGACGAACCCCAGGCCGTCGATCACATACCGCAGCAGCCGGTTCTGGCCGAAGTAGCCGTGGATGATGCCATGGGGCAGATAGCCCAGCTGCTCGTAGAGGGTGACGGTGAGCATGCACTGATCGAGCGCCAGCGGCCGGCCGTGGTACGCGACGATCAGCTTCGCTCCTGGGTGCAGCAGACGCTCCAGGCCCTGCACCTCGTAGCGATGCCAGAGGCGCAGCATCCGGAACGCCGCCAGCCACGTGGCGAGAGGAACGCCCCCCGCTCGGCTCATCCGCCCACCTGATAGAGAAGCGCACCGTAAGAGACACCCGCCCCCACGCCGACCATCAGGATCCGATCTCCGGGGCGCACCTTGCCGGTCCGCATCAGCAGATCGAGGCTGTAAGGGATCGACACCGCTGCCACGCTACCCACATCCTGAACCATGGGGATGAGCCGCGTTCGATCCAACCCGAGCCTGTCGATGATCGCGTCGAGCAGCGCGCCATTGGGCTGATGAGGCAGCACCCACTGGATGTCGCCCAGCTCCACCCCGGCTTTCTGGAGCACCGTGTTCGTCGCCGTGCCCAGAGCGTTCAGCGCGATCTCGAGGATCTCCTCCTTGGAGACGACGAACTGGACCCGCTCCACCTTGCCGGTGAACAGAGGCTGAGCACAGACGGTGTCCGGAGGCAGCGTGCCGTTGTTGGCGAGCGCCACGCTCAGCACACCCTCGCCCTCTCGCGCGGGCCCGAGCACCGCGGCGGCCGCCGCATCTCCAAAGACGAGGTACGGCCGGGGATGGCTGGGATCGAGCGCGCGGGAGATGCACTCGACGACAACGATCCCCACCGGCCCCATCCCAGTCGCAATGGAGCGGGCAGCAATATCGAAGGCGGAGAGAAAACCCATGCAGGCGTTGTTGAGGTCGAACGCGTCGCACGAGCCCGCGAGCCCCAGCGCCCCGGAGATCATGCTCGCCGTGGCGGGGGTGATCGCATCCCCACCGGAGGAAGAGACGAAGATGATGCGGCTCAGATCCGAGGGCGCCATCTTCGCGGCATCGAGCGCGCGCCGGAGCGCCTCCACGCCGAGGTCCGTCATCCGGGTACCAGGCTCCACCCAGTAGCGAGTCCGGATGCCCGTGCGCGCTTCAATCTTGGCGGGATCCCTGCCGAGCTGCCGCGCCACCTCCTCGGTGGAGACGGCCCGTCCCGGCAGCAGCCCCGAGGTGCCCAGGATGCGAACAGGGATCACGCCAGCATCCTCGACGCCAGCAGGCCCTCCAGCGGCCCCAGCTCGCCGGCCTCCTTCAAGAGGCGCAGCTTCGACGGCAGATCCCACCGCGGCGTGGCCATGATCTTCCACCGCATCTCGATGTCATCGAGCGTCGGTCCGAGGACGGCGGCCGCCCGGTCCACGACGGCCTGTCCCTGTGCGAAGGCCCAAGGCGGCAGCGGCGAGAATGGGCTGTCGAACGTCACATCCGCCCCCGAGCCGGCCTGCTCGCCTCCCGTGTGGAACAGGATCAGCGTGGAGCGCACCGCGTCGGAGATGCGCCCCACCGGGTTGAGCCCGTGCAGGAACCACCCCAGGGCGCCGGGCAGCAGCGGTCCTTGCTCCTTCTGATCCGGAGGCGTCGACAGCACGTTGGTGCCCACGATCAGGTTGGCGCGCTGGCTCATCAGGATGCTCACCGGCACGCTGTTGATGAAGGCGCCATCCACGACGCGGCTGTAGTTATCGGTGAAGTCCGGCGAGAGCAGCCCCGGCATGATGCCGCTGGAGCGCACCGCTGCGCCCAGGGTCCCCTTCTGGAGGACCCACGCCTGGGACTCGGAGACATTCGTCCCCACGGGGAAGAAGGGCAGCGGGACCTTCTCCAGCCGCTGGCGCCCGAGCAGGTGATCGATGAACAGCGTGATGGCGCCCGAGTTGATGATGCTGGCGAGGATGACCGCGTTGAACTTGTGGCCCTCCTTCAGCAGCAGGTCCAGGCCCGCGTCGCCGAACGCGCTGTAGAACGCCCCTGTCATGGCCCCGAAGCTCGTCCCGCTGACGGCGTCGATGGGGATCTTCCGCTCCTGCATTCCGCGAATGAGGGCGATCTCGGCGTAGCCCCACGAGCCGCCCGCTCCCAGCGCGATGCCCACGAGCCGCTCGGTGATGGCGCGGCCCCAGCGCCGGAACAGCTCCTGCTCGGCCGAGGAGCACTGGGAGAAGGTCCGGTGGCTGGAGAAGTTCCGGAGGTTCAGCGGGAGACGCACCGTCCCAGCCGGAAACGCGGGGCCCGGCTCGCGCTCTGTCCCAGGGGGCAGCAGCGCCGCGCAGAGCACGGAGCCGTTGTCGAAGCCGGGCGGTGGCGGAACCGCGAGCGGATCCCGCGAGACCGTAACCACCTTCCAGACGTCCTCCCCCGCCAGGAAGAACGGCCGGAAGCCCCGGGCGCTCCCCAGGGGAGGCGTGAGCCCATGCCACAGCCGCGGATCCACGTGGACGAACAGGTAGTCCCAACGCCCCTGGAGCGCCAACGCCAACGCGTGGAGCGCCCGGCTTGCGGCGGGTCCGTCATGCGCCCCAAGCCGGTAGACCGGAACTTCTCCGGGGCGCGGCTCCGGCGGCTCCTCGGGCACCGTTCCCTGAGACTGCGCGGAGTGGAAGAGCTCCACTCGGAGGATGCGATCCTCGTAGCTCAGGTGGGTGGCCTCGGCCACGCCCTGGATCAGCATCGGCAACGGGATGTCTGGCGCATCGCAGCGGAACAGCACCACCTCGGGAGGAGGCGCCAGCGCGGAGCCCACTTGTGCGATGCGCTGCCAGATCTCACCCGGCGCGGAGCCCACGGAGCTGGCGAACAACTGCGAGCGCTGGATGAGCTTCAGGCTGTTCAGCTCCGGCAGGAAGGCCACGCGCGCCTTGTCCGAGTGGAGCTTCACCGTGGCCGGTGGAGGCGCGTCGCTGTGCAGCACTGCGTCCCCGAAGATGCTCCCCTCGTAGAGCGGGCGAATGAGCACGGGCTGCGTCTCGGAACTCTGTGGATCCCGCCACTCGCCGAGCTGTCCCTCCAGCACCAGGAAGATGCCCTTGTGCGCCTCGTCGGTGCTGCCCTGCGGGACGACGATGTCTCCGCTGGCGCTCCCCTTCTCGTAGGTGCGCACATCCACCGTGTCGAGCAGCGCATGGAGGTGCC
Organism: Hyalangium minutum; assembly: GCF_000737315.1. Taxonomy (GTDB): domain Bacteria; phylum Myxococcota; class Myxococcia; order Myxococcales; family Myxococcaceae; genus Hyalangium; species Hyalangium minutum. The sequence continues at coordinate 323,934 of NZ_JMCB01000004.1, read as the reverse complement.
GCACGGCGGCCCTGCTGAACTGGAGCGTCTTCCGAATTGCCTGGAAGAAGGTGGCGCGGGTCGAGTGCAGCCCCGCGTAGGCATCAAGGAGCTTCTCCAGTTCTCTCGCATCCTGCTCGGGCATCGAGCGCAGCCCTTGCTCGGTCAAGAGCAAGGCCTCGCTCGTGGCCACGGCCTGGAGATGGATGGCCACGATGGGCTCGCGGGGCTTGGCGCCGGGCTTGTTGGGGTTGACCCACAGATCGCCGCGGTAGAGCGCCTTGTGCGGCGCCAGAGCGCCCGGAGCGAGCTGCGTCAGAGCCAGTTCCCCCGAGAGCAGGATCGCGAGCCTCGGCAGTCCCGCGGACTGCAGTGCCTCCGACGGAAAGACGCGCGTCTCCCGCGGGAACGTCTTCGCCACGAAGTGCTGACGCACCAGATCCGGGTGGGCCTCGAGCCACTGGCTCAGCGCCTTGTAGTGCAGCGGAGGGAGGCCCTCTCCCTTTCCACCCAGGGTCTCTGCCTTCTTGTGCTCGCTCGTCATGCGCCTCCTTCCTTTACTACGATGCCGCAGGTGCGGGCGCGGCTGCACGCACGGCGAGCAAGCCCGTCGAGGCTTTCACGGGAGCCACGGCCTCTGAGAGGATGCGCCGGTGCCGCGCCTGGCTGGCCGCTGGTTCGCGCGCCGGAATTCAAGGACTTGGGTGACTGCATGCAAGACGATCTGTCCTCGCTGGTGGTGGCGCTGTCGAAGTCGGGAGACTTCGAGGATGCAGCCGCGCGGACCCTGTCGGCCATGATGGGCCTGACCGAGCGGACGATCGCCGCCAGCAAGTACGCCGGGCGCGCCAAGGTGCTGCGGAGCATGGTTCACCTACGGCCCGCAGGGGGCTACGTGAAGCTGGCCATCCTCGAGCAAGGCGCCACGGCGGTGCAGTCGGCAGGGAGCACGGGCCAGCGCGGCGCGCCGAGCCTGGTGTCAGCCACGGCGTGGCGCTCGGTGGTGCAGCACGGAAGCCCCGTCTTCGTGGACGTCACGCTGGGGGCGCTGAAGCCGTACCTGCCGCAGTTGCCGGACAAGGCCGAGGAGCCGCTGCCCGGCAGCTTCACCAGTCAGGAGAGCCGCCAGAGTTTCCTGAGCCGGCAGGCCTCGCACGTGTGCGTCATCCCCCTGCGGGCGCTGGGCGCGGGGATTGGGGGGATGATCTCACTGGAGGCGGACAGCCCCACGGCGATGGGCCAGGACTTCATCTGGCGCGAGTGCATCGATCGGCTGCAGACGATCGCGGAGGTGGCGGCACCGTACCTCACGGGCCTGCCGTTCCGGCCAGCGCCCCACGCGGAGGTGGACGAGTACCTGCCCGTGGTGGGCAAGTCGATGGCGAACCTGCTGCCCATCCTGAACGTCTTCTCGCAGCAGGAGGAGAGCGTGCTGATCAGCGGGCCGACGGGAGCGGGCAAGTCGCGGCTGGCGCGGTGGGTGCACTCGCGCTCGAGCCGGCGCAAGGGCCCCTTCGAGGTGCTGGAGCTGCTCGCAGTGCCCGAAGAGCTGCAGATGGCGGAGCTCTTTGGCTGGAAGAAGGGCGCGTTCACGGGCGCGGTGAAGGACAGCCTGGGGAGCATCGGCCGAGCGGAGGGCGGCACACTCTTCATCGACGAGATCGACAAGCTGTCGCTCAAGGCGCAGGCGGGCCTGCTGCGGGTGCTGGAGGAGCGCTCGTACCGGGTGCTGGGAGACGGGGCGGGAGACCGGGGCGCGGACGTGCGGTTCATCATCGGCACGAACGTGGATCTGCGCGAGGCGGTACGCGCGGGCCGGTTCCGCGAGGACCTGTACTACCGCATCAACGTGCTGCCGCTGCGGGTGCCCTCGCTGGACGAGCGCCAAGACGAAATCCCGCTGTGGGCCCACTACATGGTGACACGGCGGCACAAGGAGCAGTTCCCGCAGGGGCAGGCGCAGCTGTCGCCCGAAGCGGAGCAGGTGCTGAGCGGCCGTGCGTGGCCGGGGAACCTGCGGCAGTTGGACAACATCATCCGCCGGGCCTACACGCTGGCGCTGGTGGAGCACGGGCCCTCGGCGGAGCTGACGCTTTCCTCGGGCCATGTCTCGCGGGCGCTGGAGTACGAGGGCGCCACGGGCCAGGCCGAGAGCAAGGCGGCGGCCTCGATACCTACGGCCTTGATCGCGGCCGCCCAGGCGTTCATCGCGGAGGCGAAGCGCCGAGGCACGCCGCTGGACCTGGGGCTGACCGAGGCGCTGGTGGGCATCGTACTGGGGCAGGCGGTGCAGCAGATGGGCCGCGAGGAGGCATTCCGAGCGCTGGGGCGGGAAAACCTCCTGAAGAATCGCAACCACCACAAGGTGCTCAAGCGGGAGCTGGAGAAGGTGGAGGCCCTCTACAAGGAACTCGGAGAGGGCCCCTCCCCCTTTGCCGCGTTGCTGGCCGAGAACGAGGCCGCCTGAGGGCTCTCTGTTTCCGCGAAAGAATTCCTGCCCAGGCGCACAGCCTGCGCACAGCCAGCAAGCTTCACTCCAATTCCTCTCCATTTTTCAGCGGCGCAAGAATAAAAAAAAGAGAGCCCAAAGGCATTCACAACGACAATTCATGTCTTGGTTCTGATACTCTCAGTGATGTTGTACATACCCGCACTGGAGGCATCGCCGATGAGTCTTTTCCCTCTCGATTCTCAACCGTGGCGCCGCTCCCTCATCCTCGGAACGCTGACAGTCCTTGCCGTCTCTGTCAGCGCTTGTGGGCAGCAGCCCACGGATGAGGAAACCCTCCTCTCCAATTCCCAGCCGAAGCAGACTTCGAGCCAGTCCCTCGGCGAGGAGCCGTGCACGGCCGCCCAGAATGGCGGGGCGCCCACGCTCAGCCTGAGCGACGCGGTCATTAAACTGCAGTGTGGTGTGGATACCTGGGAGCCGCCCGAGGTCACCGCCACGGACGCGTGTGGTCAACCGCTGGAAGTGCACCGGTACAACACCGGCGATGACGATCAGGATGGGGCTCCGGGCAGCGGCGATTCGGATGACTTTGGCCCGGGGCCGGACGATGCCGTCGAAGGTATCTATTATGTGCAATACCTGGCCTGGGACTCGTACTACAACATCCAGGGAGCCATCCTCGAAGTGCATGTCGAGAATTGCACTCCGTGATTTGAACCCCCACCGAGGGGTGTGACGCAGCCCACATCCCTCGTGTGAGGCAGTTCACCGCTCCCAGCCCCAATCCCTTGCATGGTTCGTCTCGCCCCGGGCAACGACACCCGCCCGGCGTGAACGGACACAGGCAATGAGCAAGCAGCAGGCACGGGCGCTGGAGCCCCATGTGTTGGTCCTCGATTCGCAACAGAGCTACAAGCGCCCGGAAGAGGATGCCCTCATCCGGTTTGTCCGGGAGAGATGCCGGAGCTTCGCCGTCCGCCATCTCCCCTACAGGCTCTCCCCGGTCGTCCTCGGCCTTCCTGGGTTGCTGCTCCACCTGTTCCTGCTCGCCGCCGTCCACACCTTCGAGCGGGCCCAGTGGATGTATGCGCTCTGGGTGCTCTGCCGGGTGCTCCACTTCTGTCTGGATGCCATGGATGGCACCCAGGCCCGTCGCAACGGCACGCAATCCACCGCCCGCCACTTCTGGGACCACTGGGTCGACGTCATGAACTCGGCAATGGCCGTGCTGATCGTCGCCCAGCTCGGCCCTCGCCAGGGTTTTGTCTTCCTGCCCTACGTCCTGCTCACCGCCACCGGGCAGCTGTTCTTCTACCTCGGGCTGTGCCGCTACTACGCGACGGGCCTCATGCGAGACCCGTACATCAACCACCTCTGGAACTATGTCTTCTGTTTGTTCCTCGGGTTGTCCGTCTGCCTTTTCGGCGTGTCGATTCTCGAGGAGCCGGGGTTCCAGCTCACCTACTCGCTCCTGAGCGTCGTGGCCTTTGGCGCTGGCTTCTGGTCGCTGGTGCAGGACCTCGCGCTTATGTCCCGCTCGCCGCTCTCCTCGCTGCGCTTCTACGTGCGCATCCTCCTGGCGCCGGCGCTCATCCTCGGCCTCTACCTGCTCTGGCTCCGCGGCTGGAGCGACGTCTTCTCCGCCCGGGCCCTCGTCGCTCTCGCCATGGGCAGCCTCGCGGTAGGCGTGCATGCGCGCCAGCTCGTCAACAAGCCTCCGGCGTGGCTGACAGCCGAGTCCGTGCTGTTCCTCCTGGTGCTCCCCCTCTCGCTGTTGCCCGAAACGCTCCAGCCCGCGCTTCGCCACGGGCTGCTGGGGGTGATGGCGATGGCGCTGCTCATCAGCATGTACCGCTACCTCCGGGAGATGATCTCGCAGTACCCGGAGATTGGCTTTCCGCTGCTCTGGCTGTCCTCGACGCACCGCGTGGTGCACCAGCACGTGAGCAACAAGCTCGCGGCCTGACCGCCGAGAACCCTCCCGCCCTCATGGCAGGCGCCCGGTTGGGCGCTTCTACACGGGGGTTGCGCGCGAGGTGTCCGCGCCGCCCAGCTGATTCAAGACCGTGGGCTCTTGAAACGTCAGCGTCTGGAGGGTCGGGACGGACCGCCGCGCAAGGGAGGACACGACCTTGCTGTCTCCGACCTCCAACACCCGCGTCACGCCCAGCTCGACGAGGCCCTGCACACACTGCATCCACAAGATGGGAGCCGTGATCTGCACCAGCAGTGACTGCCGGATACAGACCAGCGTCTTCACCGTTTTCGCCGTCGTGTTGAGGAACACGGGGCACCTGGGCATCCGGAGCTGCAGGCTCGCGACCACGGCCCGCCACTCCTCGTGAATCTGCCCCATCAGCGGGGAGTGGAAGGCGTGGCTCACCTCCAGCATCACGCACTCTTTGGCTCCGGCGGAGGTGGCGACGTCCTTGAACCGCTCCAGGGCCCCCAGGTCTCCAGAGAGCACGAACTGCTGCGGGCTGTTGTGGATGGCCACCACGACTACTCCGTCCCGCGCGGCCTCGCGGCACAGCTCAGCGACCCGCGCCCCATCCAGGCCCATGACGGCCAGCATTCCTCCAGGCGCCCTCACGCTCGCCATGAGCTGCCCCCGCTTCCGCACCGCACGGACAGCCGCCGCCAGCGGCAGGCACCGGGCCGCCACCAGGGCCGAGAACTCCCCCACGCTGTGCCCTGCCACGACCGGCGGCGCGAGCCCTCGCTCTTCCAGCTCCGCCAGGCAGGCCGCGCTCACCGTCACGATGGCCGGCTGGGCGTTCTCGGTCGCCATCAGCGTCTCGGCAGGCCCCTCCAGGCACAGCCGGGCGAGGTCCACCCCGATGGCGTCCGATGCCTCCTCGAAGACCCGCCGGGCCGCGCTGGAGCGCTCGAGCATCTTCCGCCCCATGCCCACTTTCTGGGAGCCCTGTCCCGGAAAGATCCACGCCCACCGGCCTGCTGCCTCATCCCGCACGATGTTGTTCATGAAGGTCTCCCGCCCCTGCCAACCGATCGACTTCGGCCAGCCATCTCTCGGCGAACTCGCGGGCGGTCTCGTCGCGGACGGTCGGAGAGAGGTACTCGAGCACTCCATGCACCTGTCCACCGGAGTGGATGATGACGACGCCGAAGCAGGGACTCCCCGTGAGTGAGCCGCGCACCAAGACCCGCTCGGTGGTGACGCCCTCGGGCAGGGCCAGCTCCTCGGGTTGACGGATGGTGCTCACGACCATCGAGTAGATGAACGAGGAGGGATCGGCCTCGTTGCTGCGCAGCGCCGCTCTAAACATCGCCGGTGGCATGAGCGTCAGCAGCCCCATGTTGACCATGAAGCCCACGGCCTCATCGAGGACGCGCTTGCTCCGGATGGACTCGGAGAGGCGCTTTTCCAGCTCCGGGGAGTGGATGTCCTCCGGGAGTGCCACGACATCCAGCATTCCCAGGTAGTTGCCCAGCCCGGAGGGAACCCCCAGCGCCTCACGGAGGTTCGCGGGCACAAAGGACCGGAAGCGCAGCTCGGGCCACCCGCGCTCTTGGCGGAGGGCGCTGGCCGCGCGAAAGACGGCACCCACCAACAGATCATTGCGGCTCACCCCCTTGGCGGTGGAGACGGCCTTGAGGCGCTGCCAAGTGGCTCCCGGAATGCGCAGCAGGTGGTGCCGGGTGTGCGTGGGATGTGCGGCGGCATCATCCGCGAGCAGGGCCGACGCCCCCTTGTGCTTGTCGGCGGCGGCGACGTGACGCCTCATCATCCGCAGGGTCCAGCCCAGCCCCCGAGGCCGCAGCATCTCGCGCAGCCGCTGGCCACCGTGAGCAGGGACCTGCGGCGTGAGCGGCCTCCCCGCGCGCAGCTCGTTGTAGCGGCGCACCAGCAGGTCGAGCATCAACAGGCCCCCCTCCCCATCGACGGCGCTGTGGTGCACCGTGAGGCACAGGCGGTACCCCCCTTCGGATCGAGGCGCGTGGATGACCCGCCACGGTGGCAGGCGCCGCAGGTCCATGGGCGCGTCCAGCGCGCGCGAGTCCCCCGCCTCGACGGGAGCGTCGGACCAGCACAGAAGCTCCGCCGCTCCCACCCAGGGGCGCCGGGCCACGAACCGCGCAACGCTCAGCGGCGCCTCGCGCACGAACGAGCGGGCCAGGGGCACCTCGTGCAGCATGGCGGCGACGGCGCGCTCCAGCGGCTCGCGCTCCAGCGGGGCGTCCGTGTCCACGAAGTGGTGCGAGTTCATCCGCGAGTTCGGGCCGTCCTGCAGGTAGAAGTAGCGGTCCAGGCCGTTCAGGTTCAGGGCCCCTGATTCGGGCGCGAGCGGAATCACCAGCAGCATCACGGTGGCGCCCACCAGCGGCGCCCAGCCGGGCGCCACCGCGAGCAACAGCATGGAGGCGATGGCGAGCTCCACGAGCAGCCTCCGGCGAGGCATGCGCAGCAGGCTCAGCGCGCCCCAGGCGAACACGAGCCAAGCCGCCCCGCCCAGAGGCCAGGACAGCACACACAGCAACAGGCCGGCCGCGCGAACCCCCACGAGGAACGGCGTCTGAAAGGACGGAGGAGAAGACATGGTGTGAGTCGCGCAGGGTGGGCGCGGGACTACGCCCGGCCCCGCGTCCCTTTCTGGCGGCCATCAATGATGGGTTTGAGCACCGGGCCCAGGTGCCCCAGCATGCTGAAGCGGAGCCCGTCGATCTCGACGTACACCTTTCGTGTCTGCGGCTGGAAGGCCACGGCCCGAAGCCTGGCGATTCCGTCGCTGACGCCCAGGTAGGTACAGAGGACGGCGATCTCCTCTCCCACGGGAATCGCCTCATGGAGCCGCAGACGATCCACGCCCTCCGGAAGAACGAGGCGCTCGAGCTGGTAGTAGGCGGCCATGCCAGCGGCGTGGTTGATGGCATCGAGCGCGAGCGGCGCCACTCGCATTCGCGGCCCCGAGGTGAACGAGAAGAGGCCGTTCAGCCCCTCCTCCACCACCCACGCCGCCTGCTGCGTGTCCGACAGGAAGCGCAGGTAGCGGCAGCCCTGCATGCAGGACCCCAGGTAGGTCTCCTCGCCGTGGTTGTAGAGCGGCCGGAAGTCTTGACGGCCTTCGGTCGTGCAGAGCGCCGCCGTCCTGGCATCCACCGTCACGGCGTCACCCGGGGGAACGGCCCGCCGGGCGGAGAGCACCACGGTGCCCGTGTAGAGCTTGCGGCGGACGGTGGGCAGGTCCACGCGAGGCTTGAGCTCCAGGTCCACCTGGAGCGCCACGGACACGCGCCCGGCGGCGTCCGCCTGTCCCGCCCGGGCGGTGGCGATGAGCCGCGAGCGCTTCCCCTCCCAGACCTTGGCGGCTTGGTGGTAGCGAACGTCTTCGAGCCCCTCCACGTGGAGGCCAGGCCGAAGCAGCAGGGCCGCCTCGGCCATCATCTCCATGCCGAAGGTACCGGGGAGCACCCCGACCCCATTCACCCGGTGCTCGCGCAGGTAGGGATCCGTCTCCAGGCTCAGCTCTCGCACCGCAGTCAGCGAATCCGCGGTGCGCTCCACCACCGTGCCCACCATGGGGAAGGCCGAAGGACTCAGTGCCTCGGCCTCCTGTCGCCCCAGGTACTCCTCGACCACCAGGTGGTAGTTGGTGCCGCCCATGCCAAAGGCGCTGACGCCCGCCCGGCGTGGCCCCCCATCGGCGGGAGCGGCCCAGGGCCGCTGCTCCGTGATGACCTCGAACGGCACCGTGTCCCACGTGATGTCCGGGTTCGGGCGCTCGAAGTGAATCTGCGGCGGAAGCACCTTGCGCTCCAGGCTCTTCAACACCTTGACAAGGTTGATGACGCCCGCGGCTGAGTGCAGGTGGCCAATCATCGACTTCACCGAGCCGATTCCCACGGAGCGCGGCGGACGCCCCTGCATGACCTGTGAGTAGGTGGAGATCTCGGTGAAGTCTCCCACCGGGGTCGCCGTGCCATGGCATTCAATGTACTGGATGGAAGCCGGTGAGATCTCCGCTCGCTCCAGAGCACGCCGCACCGCCAGCTCCTGGCCCACCTGGTTGGGCGCGAGCAGGGACTTGCCCTTTCCATCACTGGAGGAGCCAATCCCCTTGATGACGCCGAGAATCGTGTCGCCATCCCGCTCCGCGTCCTTCAGCCGCTTGAGCACGACGACGCCCGCGCCTTCTCCGGGGATGAACCCGGACGCGTCCGCGTCGAAGGGGCGGCTCCCGGTTCCACTCATGCCCCGGAAGGTGCAGTTGATGGCATACAGATCGGGCTCCAGATCCGCGAAGGTGCCGCCCGCCAGCACGACGTCTGTGAGGTCCAGCTGGAGGCTCGCCACGGCCGCCTCGATGGCGGCCAGCGACGACGCACAGGTGCTCTCGAAGATGCTGGTGGCGCCCTTGAACCCGTAGACATGCGCGATGATCGTAGCCTCCGTGCTGCCGGCATACCCCGCGTGGGTGTAGGGCGTCATGGGCGCCATGTCTGCCTTGAAGTGGCCCTCGGCCTGGCGGGCGATCCGCTCGGTGGTGGCGGTGGGCACCCCGTTGTCTTGGAGCACCCGCCGGAAGAGTGCATCCATCTCGGTATAGGAGATGCGCAGCTCCACCTCGCGCTCGCGCAGGCGCCCGGGCATGTCCGCCAGAAAGACGGCGGTTCGCTGCGGCACCTTCTGCGGCGCGGTCGTCTTGCGGAGCGCCTCGGCGGCGGCCGTCAGCGCGAATGTGTGGGAGCGGTCGAGCTGGGCCGCCAGCATCGGCGGGATGAGGAACGCCTTCTCGTCGAAGGTGAAGTCCTCAAGGAAGCCTCCCAGCGGGCAGTAGATCTTCCCCGTCACTCCCTCGGGACCGTAGTACCGGTCGATGTCGAACCGGTCCTTGGGGACCCGGATGATCTGGTCCTTCTTCGCCAGCACGTTCTCGAAGAACGTGTCGCTGTTGTGCGCGCCGGGCGCCAGGGCTCCGTACGACACGACGGCCACGGGCTCCCGCTTCGGCGGGGGGCCGAGGCTCGCGGCCAGCCGGGCGTGGTACTCGGGCAGGTACTCCTCCAACGTGAGGTGGTAGGCCTGTCCGCCCATCGCCAGCGAGTTCACGCCCGCACGGCGGGGCACTCCGCCAGCAGGGGCATTCCAAGGGCGAAGCTCCGAGAGGACCTGGAAGGGCGTCCCCTCCACGCGCAGCTCGTCGCGCAGCTGGCGCACGTGCCCCTGGGCCGGCAGCGCCTGGTGCTTCAGGGCCATCAACGTGCGGACGAGGCCCGGCATCGTCGAGGCCGAGAGCAGATAGCCCACCATGTTCTTGGTCGAGCCAATCGTGAGGCTTCGGGGTGCGCGGCTGCCGAACACCTGCCCCATCGCCTCCAGCTCGGAGGCCTCCAGGAACTCGACGCCGTTGGCGTGACACTCCAGGTACTGGACCGAGTCGGGCGCGTACCCCGCGAGCTCATAGGCGCGCCGGGCCGCCAGGGTTTGGGCCTCCACGGGCGGGCTGAGGAGCGCGCCTCGGCGCCCGTCATTCGCCCCGCTGATTCCCCGGATGACGCCGAGGATGGTGTCCCCGTTCTTGATCGCATCGTCGAGCCGTCGCAGCACGAAGAAGCCAGTGCCCTCCCCCAAGAGCGTTCCGCTGGCCCCGGCGTCGAAGGGACGAGGCTGCGCCTCGCGCGTCAGCAGCCGCATGCGCTCGAAGGTGACGAAGGGCGCGGGCGTCAGGTAGGGGCTGGTGCCTCCCACCAGCGCGACGTCGTAGTCCCGCAGTGTGAGCCCGTTGACCGCGTTCTCGAGCGCCGCCATGACGGACGAGCAGGCGGCGTTCACGACGTAGTGCGGCCCCTTCAAGTCGAACAGCGAGCACGCCCGCCCCAGGGCCAGGCTCATGCCGGAGACGGTGCCTCGGGTGAACTCGCGATGGCTGACCTCGCGGAAGTTCCTCTCCGCGTCCTCCAGGATGCGGCGACGGGCGTCCTCGGGAAGCCCCGAGCCATCCATCGCCGCCCGGATGGACTCCATCAACTGAGGGAGGTGCCAGAGGAAGGGATGGGTGATGCGAGAGTCGTAGCCCATCTCCGTCCCGCCCATGATGACGGCCGTCCGCTCCCGGGGGAATGCACGGTCCAGCAGGCGCGCGTCCGCCAGGGCCCGGCGGATCGCCTCCACCGTGTACAGCTCGCAGCGGTGGAGCTCATCGAGCATCTTCGGCCCGACCTTGTACTCACGCCACGGCAGCTCCAGGTCGTTGAAGAAGGACGCCCTCCACACCTCGCCCTTCTCCGTCTCGGAGGGGTCCTGGCTGTAGAAGCTCTCCCAGCGAAAGCGGGAGGCCGGCACTTGGGTGAACCGGGGCTTGCCCTCCACGATGTACTGCCAGAATTGCTCGGGCGTATCGGCGCCTGCCACCTGACACGAAGCCCCGATGATGGCGATGGGCATGGACGTTCGGGTGGCTGCTTGCGGTTCCGGGGTCATCTCACGTGCCCTTTGAACAATCGGTGGATTCAGTTGAGCGCCCACAGGCGCTGGAACGGTTCGCGGCGAGGCCCGGGGGGGAGGCTCCTCCACGATGGCGTGGAAGCTGGTGCCGCCCAGCCCCAGCGAGGTGACGCCCGCTCGCCGGACGCTGTTCTCCGAGGCCACCCAGGGCTCGGCCTCCGCCGGCACCCGGAAGGGCAGCGCGCTCCAGGGAATGGACGGATTGGGCGTCGCGAAGCCCGCGTTGGGCGGGACCTGCCCATGGTGCAGGGACAGCGCGACCTTGAGCAGCGACACAGCGCCGGCCCCGGAGTTCAAGTGCCCCAGGTTCGACTTGATGGAGCCCAGGAGGACTCGCCTCCCCGGGCGGCCCTGCCCGTAGACCGAGCGATAGGTCTCCACCTCGATGGGATCTCCCACCGGGGTCCCCGTACCATGTCCCTCCAGGTACTGGATGTCGTCCGGCGTGACCCCGGCTTTCTCCACGGCCCTGCGCACCGCCTGGACCTGGCCCTCCGAGGAGGGCGCCCAGATGGAGGCGCTCTTCGGGTCGGTCGCGCCCGCGACGGCGCGAATCACCGCGTAGATGCGATCGCCGGCCGCCTGCGCATCCGAGAGGCGCTTCAGCGCGAGCATGGCCGCCCCTTCGCTCGTCACGTAGCCGTCGGCCCGTGCATCGAAGGGGAAGGAGCCGTTCTGGGACAACCCCCCGAAGGAGCACCACTGGACCAGGGCATCCACTCCGAGCGAGGCATACATGCCGCCTGCCAGCACCAGATCGCACTCCCGGGTGTGCAGGAAGTTGGCGGCGATCTCCATGGCCGCCAGGCTGGAGGCACAGGCGGACTCCACCATCATCGCCGGTCCCTGGAGGTCCAGGTGATGGGCGACGCGGCCCACGGCGAGGCTGCCCAGGTAGCCCGGCAACGTCTGCTCGGTGATGGGCGGCAACTCCCGCTTGTAGTCCTGCTCCACCTCCTCACGGATTCTCGCCGCCGTCGCATCGTCGACGCCGCGCCGCCGCAGCTGCTCCGCCAGCCGCCCGTCGAACTCGGCGTAGTACACGCGCGCCTGCGTCAGGAACTCCCGCTCCAGCGGCGGCATGTAGCCCATCGCGACCCCGACCTGCTGGGAGTCGACGCCCCCGGGCCGCCAGCCAGCGTCGTCGAGCGCCTGCAGGGCCGCCTTCATCGTCCAGCTCTGTCCCCGGTCGATCTGCGCCACGGCCTCGGGAGGGAGGCGGACCCGCTCCTGGGGCCAGCTCCCGTCGACGATGGAGCCCGCAAGGTTGGTGTAGGGCCGGACCTTGCTCTTGCGCGCCGGATCCAGGTAGCGAGCGGTCTCGGCCCGCTCGGGCGGAATGGCTCCAATCGCGCAGTGCTTCGCCAGCAGGTTGCTCCAGAGCTGCTCGGCGTTTTCCGCGCCGGGAAACACGCCTCCCAGTCCCACGATGGCAATCGGCTCGGCGGGCCGAGGGGGCGGCAGGGAGCGGGCCAGGCGCGCATGCGCGTCGGCGGAGAACTCCTCGAGCGTCAGGTGGTAGCTCAGCCCGCCGAAGCCGAAGGCGCTGACGGAAGCCCGCCGCAGCCCATTCGCGACGGCTGGCCAGGGCCTGCCTTCCCGCGTGAAGTAGAACGGCGTGCCGCGCAGGTCGACTCCCTCGGCGCCTTCCTGAAACGAGTGCTGCGGCGGCAGCACCTTGTGGAACAGTGCCAGGGTGGTCTTGAGCAGGCCCGCCGCGCCCGAGGCCGCCTGGAGGTGCCCGGTCAGCTCCTTGACGCCTCCCAGCATGACGGGGGACGCGCCTTCCCCTTCGCTCCAGACCTCCCGCAGGCTCTGGAACTCGGCCGCGTCCTCCAGGGGAATCCCCGAGGCATGGCACTCGACGTACTGGACGTCGCGGGGCCCGTACTCGGCCTGTGCATAGGCCCTGCGCATCGCCAGGATCTGCCCCTTCGGGTTCGGCGCCACCAGGGAGGTGCCCCTGCCACCCGATGCCGCGCCGATGCCCCGAATGACGGCATAGACCTTTGCGCCGGCCGCCAGGGCATCCTCCAAGCGGCGGAGAACGAACACCCCAACCCCTTCGCCCAGCAGGGTCCCGCTCGAGCGCCGGTCGAACGGCGCCAGCACGGAGGTCCCCAACCCCCCGAGCTTGCTGAACGCGACGAGGTCATGCGGCGTCAGCAACTGGCTGCAACCCGCCGCCACCACCCCATCGCAGTCACCGGAGTTGAGCTGCTGGCTGGCGCTCTGGATGGCCGCGAGCGTGGACGCATAGCCCGCGTCCACGGAGAAGTGCGGCCCCCGCAAGTCGAAGAGCTTGGCGGCCCGTCCGCCCCAGATGCTGCTGAACGACGCGGTCGCTTCCGTCTCGCTGGTTCCGGCCAGCTCCGCCTCGAGCTGCTGGGTGAGCGCCGCCGCCAGCTCGGAAGTGAGGCCCGGATGAAGCGAGGCCAACGTCGCCGACGCGGACAGCGAGCGCAGCATGTCCAAGAGCCGGCTCTGGACGCGGGTGCCGGGACGCAGGCCACCGCCGAGAGAACCCAGCACCAGGCCCATGCGCTCCGGCGCGACCTGGCCCATGCCGCCCCGGGCATCCTCCAGCGCTTGGGCCGTCGCATCAATGAAGGCGAGCTGCATCCGGTGCATGTCCTGCAGCACCCTCGGCGGGATGCGGTACTTCCTGGCATCCAGCCGGGGCTCGTCCACGAGTGCGCCGTAGCGGCAGGAGGTACGGTCGGGGGCGGTGCGCGAGGGGTCGTAGTACCACTCCGGCCGGAACTCCCGCTCGTTCAGCTCGCCGAGGGCCGTGGCGCCTGTCGAGAGCTGCGTCCAGAAGGCCTCGGGGCTGTTCGCCTTGGGAAAGACACACCCCACGCCCACGATGGCGACAGGCCGGAACAGCGCGGCGCTCACGGCACCTCCTGCACGGCGAACCCCCGAAAGAGGGCGACGGGCCGTCCCTGCGTATCCCACGAGGCCACGTGGAAGGTCTGCTTGCCCTCCTCGGCGGCCGTCCTCCGCGCGAACACCTGGACCTCTCCGCGCGGAATCGCGTGCAGCTCACCGGACGCCAACTCCAACGGGAGGACGGTTCGCTCCCGGGCCAGCACCCCGAGGGAGAACGCGACATGGAGGATGGCGTTGAGCAGCGTGGCAGGCCACCCCGGCGCATCCGGGTCCGGTTGCCACCCGAGCTCCGAGCGGCCCGGAGGCGCGACGACCGCGAGGAGCTGATCCGGTGCCGGGCGGCGGTACCGCAGCCCCGCGAGGAAGGCGGGCCCGTGCTGAATCTCGCGAGGCAGCCGGTACAGCTCCGCGTAATCCGAGGCGCCGGAGAAGTCCAACCGCTGGAAGCGCGCGGGCTGCTCCACGCGCTCTCCCATCCGCACGTCCCCACTGGCATGCGTCCTGTGAATGCGGGGGAACCCCGCGCGAGGCGGGTCCATGCTGGAGGAGATGCCAACGGCGATGCGATCCGGCTCCACGCACTCCGCCGTGACCGAGAACTGGAGGGCCTGCCGGTCCTTGAACCGGGCCGCCTGCACGAAGCGCACGTTGCGGACCCCCAGCACCTGGCACCGTGGCAGCACACGGTGGGCCGACTGCGTCATGAGGCCCACCAGGTACGCGGCGGGAAACACCGGCTGCCCTTCGACGACATGGTCCAGCAGGTACGGATCCGACTGGACGTCGACCATGCGATCGAAGCGCCAGCTCCCATCGGAGACCACCCCGCCACCGAGCCTCGGTTCCTCACCCATCATGTCGATACCGCCCCAGGTTCACGCGCGTCGTGCAGGGCTGCCAGCGCATACCCCTGGCCCAGCGCCACCAAGCCCGTGACACCCGTCTCGCGGCGCTCCGAAAGCTCCAGGTGGATGAACCGGACAAAGGCGTCTGGCCCCTCCGTCAGTGGGGCGAGGTGCACGTCTCTCCCCCCCAGCTCCGTCCACCCCGAGAAGGACACCTGCTGAAGCGCGGCCCTCAGGCCCTGTCCCGTGCACTTCACCCAGGCCTCCTTGAGACACCAGCCCAAGCTCCACATCTCATCTGGCGTCCGCCCCTGGAGCCGCCCCTGGTGCTCGAACCACACCCGCTCGACCGGAGTGAACACCTCCTCCTGGAACGCGGCCGCCCGAGGCGCGACGCGCTCCAGGTCCACCCCTACCCGTCCCCCGCTCGTCACCACCGCCAGCGCCAGCGCGTGCGAATGAGTGATCGACACGTCGCAAGCAGGCACCCCGGCGGGAAGCTGGGCCACGGGCCGCCCCTCCTCAGGGCCCGCCATCATCTGAGTGAGCCCCAGGTCCCGGGCCTCCAGGGGGTGTCCCTGGGCGCCCAGATGCGCGATCAGCGCGAACTTCGCGGCGATGCGGCCCGCGAGGTGCGCCATCCTCCGCTCGACCACCGCGTGCATCCCGCTCACGGCGAGCTCTGCCTGGGTGAGGACCCGTGAGATCGGGCCGCCCGGGTGCGCCGCCCAGGCCCGGCGCACGGAGGTCAGCGGCACCACCACGAAGGTGATGCGCTGGCCTCCAGGCAGCACCACGGCGACGGGCTCGACCAGCGAGCCCTCCTCCGCCTCCAACGTGAAGTCACAGGGTTCCACGGTACTCTTCGAGGATGAGGTGGTAGTTGGTCCCGCCAAATCCATACGCATTGACGGCCGCACGGCGGGGCCCGCCTTCCACCTGCCAACGGCTCGGCTCGCGGCGGAAGTCCAGCTGGCCCTCACAGGCGGCAAGGTGTGGGTTCAGCGAGGGCCCCGTGAAGAGGGGCGGAAGGACGCCCCGCTGGAGCGCGAGCACGGCGCGGATGACGGCAGCCCCGGCGGACGCGATGTAGGAATGGCCGATCAGCGGCTTGAGCGCGCCAACCGTCACGGGACGGTCCCTCCTGCCGTAGACCTTGAGCAGGGCCCCCGCCTCGGGCAGGTCCCCTTCCAGCATGCCGGTCCCGTGCGCTTCGACGTACTGGATGCTCGCCGGCTCGACGCCGCTGTCCTGGAGGGCGCGCCGCATCGCCAATTCCTGCCCCTGCTCCTGGCTCGCGAAGATGGACTTGCCCCGTCCGTCCGTCGCCCCTCCCATTCCCTGGATCAAGGCGTAGATGCGATCCGCGTCCCGCTGGGCGTCCGAGAGCCGCTTCAGCACGAAGATGCCGCAGCCCTCGCCGTGAACGAACCCATCCGCCTCATTGGAGAAAGGCCGGGTCTGCCCCTTCGGAGAGATGGCCCCGACGAAGCACATGTTCACGCAGAAGGGCACGGTGATCTGCGACCACACCCCGCCGACCACCGCCACGTCCCACCTGCCGTCACGCAGTCCCTGAATGGCCAGGCTCAGCGCGGTGAGCGTCGACGCACAGGCAGACTCCACCGTGAAGGAGGGCCCACGTGTGTCCAGGGCCCGGGCCACGCGCGTGGCCGGGGCGCTGTTGAGGATGCCGGGAAGTGTCTCGGAGGTGATGGGCGATTGCTGGCCCTGGAAGGCCTGACGGGTCTCCGAGAGGAAGCGCTCCGCCACGTCAGCGGCCACCCCCGCGCGCAGGAGGACCTGGCGGTAGATCCTCGCGAACTCCGGATAGGCCAGCTGCGTCTCGACCCCAATCTCCTGGCGATTGCCTGGCGTGGTGGCCACGATGACGGCCGTGCGCTCCGAGGGCAGCGCGCGTTGAGGCCCATATCCCGCGTCCCCCACCGCGGCCCTGGCCACCTCCAGGGTCCAGCGCTGGGACATGTCCATCTGGGCGACCGCGCTCGGCGGGATGCCGAACTCCGCGAAGGGAAAGGGAGGGTCCTCCACCAAAGCAGCCTTGGGCAGATACATCCGGAAATAGGCGTCCCGCCCGCCGACCCATTTCCGCGTGGCGTCGTGGTAGAGCGACACGGGCAAAAGTGTCTCGGGAATGTCCCTCACTGCGGAGCGCCCCTGGAGCGTGTTGTCCCAGAGAGCCGAGGGGTTGGGCGCGCCAGGGTACCTGCACGAGAGCCCCACGATGGCGATCGGCTCCGCGCGGGAGCGGGGTGCGGAGACAGCGACGGAGGGCCGTGGGGCCTCCGGCACGTACTCCTCCACCACCGCATGGTAGGCGACGCCTCCGAGACCCGCGGCATGGATGGCTGCCCGGCGCCGGCCAGGCGCCGGCCAAGCCAGCTCCTTGTTGACGTGAAAGGGAGTGCCCTGAAGCGCGAGGGACGGGTGCTGCGTCTGAAAGGACCGCTGGGGAACGAGAGTCCTCTCCCGCAGCATCAGGATGACCTTGAGCATCGCCGCCAAGCTCGACGCGCTCTGGAGGTCGCCCACCGACTCCGAGACGGCGCCAACCGACACCTGCTTGGCACCCTGGTACGCGCCTGACAGCCCCGTGACGAGGTGGGCATCCCACGTCGGGAGGCCCGTCGCGCCCGTCTCCAGGTAGGAGACCGAGTCGACAGCGACGTCGGCGCGCCGGAGCGATTCCACCGCCGCCCGCTGATGCGCCTGGGGGTCCGTCGCCGTCAGGACAGGGCCCGCGCCCCGGCTCACGCCGCCCACGCCTCGGAGCACCGCCTGGATGGGATCACCCTCCCGCAGCGCGGCCTCCAGCGGCTTGAGCAGGAACATCACGGCGCCTTCTCCGAGCGCGGTCCCGTCTGCCCTGGCATCCAGCGGGAACACGCCACGCGTCGAGAGCCGGCGCAGCTTGCTGTGGAGCACGTACTCCATGGGGGACAGGGCCGGACTGGCTGCGCCCACAAGGGCCATGTCCCACTCGCCGCTCATCAATCCCTGGACCGCGGTCTCCATGGCGGCCAGCCCCGACGCGGCATGGGCATCCACGCAGAAGTGGGGCCCGTGCAGATCGAAGATGCTGCACACGCGGCCCAGCACCGGGCTCATGAACCCCCAGAAGGCCCAGTCGTCCGAGTTGTCGATCTGCTGCTGGACGAACTCCTCCTGGAGCTCCCGGGCGACCTGTCCGGCCTGCTCCGCGGAGAGCCCCTTCCAAGCCTGGGTCTGACGCGCGGCGCGCAGCAACTCGGGCAGCCGCCACTTGGTGTTGAAGCCCAGGTTGCTCTTGCGGCCCATTCCACTGGAGCCAGCAATCACCGCGACCCGGTCCCGCCCGAACACCCGATCCGGGGTGTAGCCCGCGCTCGTCATCGCCTGGTGGGCGGCCTCGAGCACCATCAGCTCGATGCTATGCAGCAGCCGCTTCTCGATGGGAGGGACCTTGAACTTCTTCCAGTCGAGCTGCAGCCCTTCGACGGGGGCCCCCAGGAAGGAGTACGTGCGCTCGGGCGCGCCCGGGTCCTCGCTGCCATACTCGCTCCACTCCCAGCGTGCCCCCGACAGCTGGCGGACGGCCACGTGCCCCGCCTGCAGGTTGCGCCAGAACGTGGGCACGTCGGGGGCATCTGGCAGCACGCACCCCGCTCCAATGATGGCGATGGACTCCTGACGAACACTAGGCATGCGCAGCCCCTCTCCCGGCTTGCGGATAGAGCGCACCCGCCGGGTCCAGAGATTTTCTGAAGAACGCCTTCTGCTCGGGCGTATAGACATCCACGCTGATGGAGCAGTAGTCGTGAGCCTCCAGGCAGATCCGCTCTTCCGCGTCCCAGAGGGTGAAGTCGTAGTACAGGAGTTCTCCCACCTCCCGGTCCAGCCGCGCGCGGCACCAGAGCCTCTCGCCCGGCAGCGGCGTCCGGCCCAGGACCAGCCTGCCCACCCCCTGAGGGACGGGCGCCCTCAGGTTGTGGAGGATGCCCAGCGTGCCAGCGAGCTGGAAGCAGCCGTCAAGGACGAAGGGATCCAGCCAGAAGCGAGCCCAGGGAACCGAGGCGAAGTAGCCCGCCGGCTCGGGGACATGCAGGCTCGCGATCGCCTCCCTCGGTCCTGGATAGCTGATCCAATCGACGATGCGGAACGGAGGACCCACGTGGAAGTAGGCGTCCTTCACGTAGGAGCGGCTGAAGGGGAGCTCCCCGTCCACTCCGCGGGCCGCTCCGAACCCCGCCGCAATCTTCCGCTGCGGGCGCGGTCCCAACCGCACCTCGCCGCGGTAGTGCAGCACGTCCGGCCGCAGCACGGCGCCGCGGGGATTCAACAGGTCGGCGTAGGAGGAGACCGCCAACACCTCCCCCTTCCGAACGGTGCGGACATAGGCCTCCGTCGGACGCTCGGGCCGGACCCGGATGAACTTCTCCAGCCACACCTCGCGAACTTCGGCGACCTCGCCCTCCCCCTCGGCCGCAGCGACCTCGGCGAGCCACTCGATGGCCGCGGCGCCGGGCAGCACGGGAATGCCATTGACCCGATGCTCCATGAGATAGACATCCTCCTGGAGTGCGAAGGTGCGGGCCCAGCATCCGCGCTCCCGCGCCGTCCCCTGCATGGGGAATGTGCCCTGCTCCGCCGCCATGGGGCGCGTGGCCTCACCCACCTCGGGAGCGGAGGTGTTGAACAGGGGCCCCAGCTGCAACCGCCGCCGCGAGGCCAGCGCCGCCGGCATGGCTCCCGCCGCCAGGTCCAGCGTCAGCGTCGCGGGCTCATAGACCATGCTCAGGGCGTTGTCCGCCCGGCAGATGGTGCGCATCGACGGTGACGGCGCGCTCGCGGACTCCCCACAGTCGCGCAGGAACCCGACCGCCGTGTCCAGACGAATGTCGCCCCAGCTCCCACGGACGAGCTGCTCCAGGCGCCGATAGCGGTGAATGGAGTCCTCCTGCATGTCCTGCAGCATCTCCAGGGCCACGGCCTCGTGCCCTTGGGCGGCCTTGTGCGCGACGCGCAGGTGATTGGTGGAGACGACGAAGTCCTGCTCGGGGTGGGCCGCGTACTGGCCGGAGTGAGGCCCCACCTGCTCCCAGACCAGCGCCTGGCCCGAGCGGTGTGTCAGCATCAGGTTCCAGCTCCCACCGCGCTGCGTGCCCTCCAGCACCGCACGGGCCTCTTCCAGCGTGCGCGCCCGGGACAGGACCTCCCGGTTCTGGAACGTCAGGGGGTAGAACACGCGCGGATCCAGCGGAGCGACCGGGACGTTCACGCCGAGGCTCAGCCCTTCAGCATTCATCCCGGAGCACACGCCCAGCGCCACAGGCCAGAACGTGATGGACACGTACGGGATGCACCCCTCGCGCCGATAGACGATGCAGACGGGGCGCAGGAACTTCGCCAGGGAGGGGTACGGGACATCCAGGTTGTGACCGTGGATGACCTTCCCGTCCACCGTCGCGCGTCCGAAGACCGCGAACTGGGAGCACCCAATGGGGGCGCCCGACAGGATGTCCAGGACAAGCGTGTGGTAGAGAATCGTCTCGCGTGAGATGCCGCTCGCGTCGGAGATCCCGCGAACCTCCTCGTGGACGTCCGCAGGCAACAGCGCCCCGAGCGCCGCCATGCGCTGCCGCATGGTCTGGTCACTCACGCCGATCTTCCCCAGCATGGGACGGATGGCCTCGTCCTCGACCGAAACGGCGTAAGCGATCTCCTCCCGCATGAGGGAGCCATGCTGCCGGCCCACCTCATAGGGAGAGCCCGACAGCACCAGCAGCGGGAGGGACGCGGACGAATCAGATGGCATAGCGGGTTCCGCCAGCCTCCTTGCCGGTAACCCGGAGCGCCTCCTTCTCGTGGCGAGGCCAGCCCAGGGTCTCGAAGGTCCTGTCGTCCGCGATGACGACTTCGCCGGCCGTGCCGCCGCGCAGGAGCTCGTCGACGAACCAGTACGCCCCTTCGTCGATGTGGATGACGCAGATGCCCATGGCGCGCAGGCGCTCCTGGTAGTCCGCGTTGTTCTCCACGATGCCGGCACCGACCCACACGGGCCAGTCGATCGTCACGCTCCGCACCCCGGGCCGCAGGGAGCCATAGACCAGCCCCGCCTTGGCGACGAGGTAGTTGGCCAGGGAGTAGTCGGTCTGGCCCTTGTTGCCATAGCGGCCGCTGCCCGAGCCGAAGGTGATGAAGAACTGGAGATCGTCGTTCCAAGTCTCCTGCGCCAGCAGGTGCCAGAGGTGCGCCTTGGAGGCCAGCGTCCGGACGAACATGTCCGAGGACTTCATCGGAAGGCTCTTGGACTCCTCGATGGTCGCCCCATGCACGATGCCGTCGATGCGTCCGTACTCGCGACGCACCCCCGCCAGCAGGGCCCGAACCGCGTTCTGGTCCGTCATGTCACAGACCTTGTACTCGAGCGAGATACCCTGGCTCCGGCAGTCCTCGAGGTTGCGGTGCAGCTCCCGCCGGTTGGCCACGTCGGACTCGAAGACCCGGCGAGCCTGCACCGGGGTCTTCCCCGGATGCTCCGCCATGTAGCGCTTGATGAAGGCCATCCGGTAAGCGGGCAGCTCCGCCTCGGGCACCTTCAGCCACTCCTCGTTGCCCTGAGGGGGAACCGTGCGCCCGGTGATGATGACGCGGGCACCGGTGGCCTTCGCCAGCAGCTTCGCGCAAGGGTAGACGACCCCACGGCCTCCTCCCGAGACCACCACGACAGAGCCGGGCTTGATGGACATGAGCTGCGCTCCCGTCGCCAGGGGCGTCTCGATGTCCCGGAAGACGTAGCGCCGGCCTCCGGTGTACCCCACCTCGATGTCGCGATCGGCGCTGACCAGCTCATTCCAGATGTGCCGGGCCCACTGGGACGCGTCCTGGGGATCCAGATCCACGACCTTGCAGCGCGCGTCCGGCAGCTCCCGCTTCAGGCACTTGACGAAGCCACCGGCGGCACCCGCCAGAGGGATGCGCCCCTGGGCGTTGGCATGCCCGAAGAGCCCACCGCCCGCGGTGGCCACCAGATACCACCCGCCGCCGGGCAGCTCGTTGATGCGGTCGTAGACGGCGAGCCCACTCTGGTACAGCCCCAGCGAGAAGGTATTGAGGGTGTTGGCCCAAGCCGAGGCGTCCTGCTCCGTCAGCTTCGGAGCGGGCGCCGTGGTGTGCAGGAGGATGAGTCCGTCGAGGGGCCGAGTCGCCTGGAGCTCCTTCAGGCTTCGGCCCACGCTCTCGGGCTGCCGCCAGTCCTGCGACACCCCGTCACCCGCTGCCGGCCCCGCGTACAGGACGACCACCTGGGCCCCCGCCGCCTCCAGCAGCTGCGCCAGCGCCTTATAGGAGCCCTGGGCATCCGTGGAGATACCAATGGTCTTGCCCTTCAGGTGAGCGATGTTCTCCGTGCTCACCTGCGCGGCCAGCTCCACCGGGATGACCTCATACCGCTTGCCGGCGAGCTGGGCGGGCGGAGTCACCGCCTGGAGGGGAGCCTGCAGCCGCCCCTCGAGGTGCGCGGCCAGCCGCCGCAGCGAGGCGGTATCCCCTCGGGCCTCGCACTGTGCGATGAAGCGGCGGATCTCCTCCAGCCCGAGCGTGCTCTTGCCGGTAGCGGGTGCCTGCGGAGGGGCCACCTCGGCGGCCGGGGTCGCGACACCGTCCCGCGCGTTGCTGACCAAGTACTCCGCCATCTTCCGTACGGTGTTGTAGTTGCGCACTCGGAACTTCTCGTTCCGCGCCACCCCGAACTTCTCCCGAGCCATGACGAAGGCTTCAAGCTGGGTGACGGTGTCGATCCCCAGGTCCACCTCCAGATCGAGATCCGGCTGGATGAGCTCGATGTTGTAGCCGGTCTTCTCCTGGAGTGCCGAAACCAAAAAGGCCTGCACCACCTGCACGGCCGGCCCCACGGGCGCGCCCACGACCGGGGGGAGAGGCAGAGCCGCCGCCACCTGCGGTCGCACGGCTGCCACCTGCGCCTGAGGCGAGACGGGCGGAGGCGAGACCACCGCTGCCGCAACCACGGGCGGTGCCGCTGCCCCAGGAGCCTTGCTCGCCAGGTACTGCACCATCTTGCGCAGCGTGTTGTAGTCGCGCAGGCGGAAGTTCTCATCCTTCGCCACGCCCAGATGCACCCGCGCTATGGCGAACGACTCCACCTGCTTGACCGTGTCGATGCCCAGGTCCGCTTCCAGGTCCAAGTCGGCCTCGAGCATCTCCGCCGGGTAACCCGTGCGCTCCACCAGCGCACCCACCAGCAGCTTCATCACCCCGTCCGCGCTGGCCTCCGGCTGCGCGGCCGCGGGCTTCACGGCCTCGGCCACGGGCGTGGGCTTCACGGCCTCGGCCACGGGCGCGGGAGCCGCGACGGCGGCGGGTTTCCCAGAGGCCCTGGCCACCAGGTAGTCCGCCATCTTCTGGAGCGTGTTGTAGTTGCGCACTCGAAACTTGTCGTCGCGCTCGACGCCATAGGTCATGCGCGCGTGGGCAAAGACCTCGACCTGGGTGATGGTGTCGATGCCCAGGTCCACCTCCAGGTCCAGCTGGGGCTGGAGGACGTCCAGGTTGTAGCCCGTCTTCGCGGCCATCGCGGCCCGGAGCAACTCCACGATGGCATCCACGGCCGGCGCGCCCCCCGGCGGAGGAACTGTCGCGGAGGGAGGAATCGCCGCAGCTGTCGCCGCCTGCGGTCGCACGGCTGCCACCTGCGCCTGAGGCGAGACGGGCGGAGGCGAGACCACCGCTGCCGCAACCACGGGCGGTGCCGCTGCCCCAGGAGCCTTGCTCGCCAGGTACTGCACCATCTTGCGCAGCGTGTTGTAGTCGCGCAGGCGGAAGTTCTCATCCTTCGCCACGCCCAGATGCACCCGCGCTATGGCGAACGACTCCACCTGCTTGACCGTGTCGATGCCCAGGTCCGCTTCCAGGTCCAAGTCGGCCTCGAGCATCTCCGCCGGGTAACCCGTGCGCTCCACCAGCGCACCCACCAGCAGCTTCATCACCCCGTCCGCGCTGGCCTCCGGCTGCGCGGCCGCAGGCTTCACGGCCTCGGCCACGGGGGCGGGGGGCGGGGGCGTCAGCGCGAGGACGGGGCCCGCCGCGGCATCCAGCCGGGCGAGCGCCCCCCGCGTCTCCACGAGGACGGTCTCCAGAACGGGGCGGTCGTTTCGCGCCGCGCGGTCATCAACGAAGGCCAGCACCTGCTCCAGCGTGATCTCAAGATCCATATCGACGGGTGCTCCAGGGTCTGGGTGCTTCATGAGGCTTCTCGCGATGGCCGCCACCGTCGCGCCTTG